>CAYWWE010000073.1:0-11582 GCA_964461785.1 uncultured Bacteroides sp. | reverse complement strand
TCAAGACCGACTACTGGGATATCGACGCCATGGCCGACGCCATCAACTCGATCGTCACCTATCCCGCGATGTATAACCAGCTGCGTGAGGACGGTCTTGAGGAGGTTAACAAAATCACCTGGGACAAGGCCGGCAAGAAAGTCATTGATATCTACAACAAGGTCCTCGGCCGATAACTCTACCTGCCTCTAACTGACGCTATAAACCAGAAATTCAATTAAGCAATAAAACGCCCCATCATATATAATGAAAGCAATCTGTTTTTACTTCCAGATCCATCAGCCTTTCCGCCTCAAGCGTTATCGCTTCTTCGATATAGGCAATGACCACTACTACTACGATGACTTCGCCAACGACGACATCGTGACCCGTATTGCCCACAACTCCTATATTCCCGCTGCCGAGAGCCTCCTCCACATGATCGAGCAGAGCGAGGGTCGCTTCCGCTGCGCCATTTCAGTGACCGGCGTTGCCCTTGAGCAGTTTGAGCAGTATGTGCCCGAGTTCATCGACATCCTCAAGAAGCTCGCAGCCACCGGCAAGGTCGAATTCCTCGCCGAGACCTATGCTCACTCGCTCGCATCGCTCACCGATCCCGACGAGTTTGCCGAGCAGGTTAAGCTCCACGACGAGAAGATCCGTCTGCTATTCGGCCAGACTCCCACCGTGCTCCGCAACACCGAGCTCATCTATTGCGACGAGCTCGCTCCGCAGATCTACAGCATGGGCTACAAAGGTGTTATCACCGAAGGCGCCAAGCATATCCTTGGTTGGAAGTCGCCCAACTATGTCTATTCCGCCGCCGATTGTCCCGCGCTCAAGCTCCTTCTCAAGAATTCAAAGCTGAGCGACGATATCTCCTTCCGCTTCTCCAATCCTGAGTGGGATGCATATCCTCTCACAGCCGACAAGTATATTGACTGGATCGCCTCAACTCCTCCCGAAGAGCAGATCGTCAACCTGTTCATGAACCTCGAGACATTTGGCGAGCTCCAGCATCGCGACTCAGGCATCTTCCAGTTCCTTGAGGCTCTTCCCCGCTTCGCAGCAGAGCGCGGCATCGAGTTCATCACTCCCTCCGAAGCCGTTGCCAAGCTCAAACCCGTCGGTGAGCTTTCGGTCATGCACCCGATCTCATGGGCCGACGAAGCCCGCGATACCTCTGCATGGCTCGGCAACAAGCTCCAGCGCGAGGCGTTTGACAAGCTCTACTCGGTTTCCGAGCGTGTCCGTCTGTGCGACGACCGTCGCCTGAAGCAGGACTGGAACTATCTCCAGGCTTCCGACCACTTCTTCTATATGTCGACCAAGCACATGGCCGATGGCGACGTGCACTCCCACTTCTCGCCCTACGAGACTCCCTTCCAGGCATTCACCAACTATATGAATGTCCTTGCCGACTTCATCGTGCGCGTTGAGGAGCAGTATCCCCTCTCGATCGAAAACGAGGAGCTCAACTCACTCCTGACCACTATCCGTAATCAGGCTCGCGAGATCGAGACCCTCAACAAGGAGGTCAACTCAATGCGCCAGAATATCGAGCATTACAATGAGGAGCATCGTCTCCGCGAGCCCAAGCCCGAGGCAACCGAAGAGGTAAAAGAAAAGAAGGCTCCCGCAAAGAAAGCGAGCAAGAAAGCAGCCGCCACCGCTGAGGAAAAACCCAAGCGCGCCCGCAAGACCAAAAAGGAAGAACCCGCAAAGGAGTAAGATACATCTTTAAATAATCAATATAAAAGCATCCTGAGACGGAACTATCTTCCTTCTCAGGGTGTTTTTATTCTTACATTTAACTTGTAAGTAAAATTATTGTTGTATTTTTGTAATAGATTAGATTTACAAAGCAGAAATGAGTGAAGTCGAACTATATATGATCACAGAGGGTGAGAATTGCACCATATATACATTGCAATTTCTTCGTGACCCTGAAAGCGAGTTTGAAAAATTCGTTTCTAAATTTATTAATAATGCCGAATATCGTGAGGATTATACCCGTATTGCCGCATTTGTAAAGCGCATTGCAAGAACAGGCGCTCATGAACGCTATTTCCGTCGTGAGGGTCGCTTAAATGATTCGGTTGCAGCATTACCGGTGGTCGAATCTAAACTTCGACTTTACTGTCTCCGGCTTTCCGATAAGATCCTGATATTAGGTAATGGTGGAGTTAAGAGCACTCGGGTGTATGAAGATGATGTTAATCTTCGGGCCTATGTCATAACATTGCAGAAATTTGAGCTGTTGCTGAAAGATGGGGTCAGAGATGGATCCGTTGCAATAACAGAATCAAAAATAGAAACTGATGAAATATTTGAGATATGAAGCACACGACCAGATCTCTTGATGAAATGCTTGGTCCGATTCCTGAGCATATCGCGATAGAAACAGACTTGGCATTTGAAATTTCCGACAGAATCTACAGACTGATGAACGAACGCGGATTGACAAAAAAACAGTTTGCTGATCTTCTCGGTCGTCATCCCAGTGAGATAACAAAATGGCTTAGTGGTCAGCACAATTTTACAATTGCAACGCTGTCGTTGTTGTCCTCATTTTTTGGACAACCGATCATAACCGTGGCATGATATTTGTTTGAGGGTCACAGCCGGCTGAGGGGCAGGGGAGAACCGGTGCCTCCGAGACGGATGCCTACGCCGAGCATCAGATGGCGGGGATGGGCAAAGTTGCGAAGCGAATAGCCCACGTTGAGCCACAGTTTCGACGTGATGTAGGTGCGCAGCGCAAGTGTCTGATAGAAGTAGCGAAGCTCCGAGCAGCCCGCCAGTGCGTTGTAGCCGAGCCCTACATGGAGAGAGAAGACGGGCATCGAATATTCGGCCTGAGCTGAGAGGCCTATCGCCGTCTGGCGGAAAAATGGAGGCCGGATGTAAAACGGTTGTTCACCGGGGGCCGAATCGATGATGTAAGACTGCGGCATGGCACTCTCGTCAAACACGAGATCGATCGACGGACCCGCACTGAATCGCCGTGATAGCCTGTAGGAGGGTGAGATATTTATTCCTGCAACACCGAAACTGCCGGGGAAGGGGAGCGGGCGGTCGTCAAGGTCGTGAAAGCACTTTTTGCGCCAGGCTCCGTAGACAAGCAGATCGACACCCCACCGCTGCCGCCTTGACAGCTCGGAGAGGGGAATGGTGTCGGTCCGGGTCAGTGCAGGCTGTCGACCCGACGACCCGATATATCGTGATATGCCCACACGGACTCCTGCGGTGTTTGTCCCTGCGTTGGGCCACCGCGTGTTGCCGTTTGAGTAGTGAGCCAGATCAATGCCCCCCGAAAGGGTCCATTCTGCGCTTAATCTGTATCGCAGGAGGACCGATGCCCCGAGCAGCGCGCAGACCGGCGAGCCGTTGATGGTCTGGTCGGGATGCTTGCTTGAGAGGATCTGCCAGGGACCGGTGGCGCCGAATTGCCATTCATACCCCAGACTCAGACGTGACGAGAATGACACAAGGTCCGCTCCCTGAAAAGCGAAGAGGCCTACCGGGGTGCCGGTGAGCGACGGCTTAAGAAGCGAAAGCCCTTTTAGTCCTATTCCGATTCTCATTCCAGGCCATAGCTGAGAGGCATAGCTGCCGTCGGCAAAGGTGGCGCTCCATCTCAGCGATCCCTGTATCATGGGGCCGAAAGAATGGTCGAGACTGTTTGATCCCGAGAAATATGGAGATGTGTGTAGTGTGAGACCGGGCGATGCGTCGAGCTCAATCGAGTGATTGTAGCCCTTCTGAGCGTTGACCCGCAGGGAGATGAGCGACACTAAAGCCGCTGCGAGAAGGATCTTATGGAAGTGGCGGCTCTTCATAGGTCATTGTAACCGATTACATAGTCAAAGGGATAAGCAATCCGCACTGTCCCCGCTGAAGCGAAGGATACTGGTAGCGAGGGACTGCTCAGGGTCAGGAGATAGCTTGCGGTGATCACCTTGCGCTCGATGAAGCACACATAGCGGCGCCGCGTCATGGGAGGGACTTTCACCCTGACTCTGGTGTCTGGAAGCCCGGTAGCGTTGACCGTCAGGGTCTTCTCAGGCAAATATGGTGCGCTGAAATCATACAGTCCGGCTCCATTCGCGCCCCACGACGGGAGTGGCAGTGCCGGCGGATCGGTCGACATCGGAATCTCCCTCGAACTGTCGGGTCGGAAAAACACGCTTGCCTTGGCGTCATGAAATGGTGTGATGACCGTCGACAGTGTATCCTGCGACATATTTTCCACAACAATACTGTAGCCTTCGGTTATGTCCGTGTCTGCGAGCGTGACAAAGCCCGCCGGATAAGTTATGTCAGTCGCGCTAAACGGCTCTATGGCCTCAACCTGCAGCGGAATCTCTACCGAGCCGTAGGGATAGTGAATTACGATCCATAACGATGATGGGGTGACCGAGTAGCAGCGACTGAGGTTAACCGACACATGCCCGTCGGTTGTGGCCGTGATTTTGAGCTCCACGTCCAGACTGCCTGTCGAGCTTATGGCCAGACCCCCTGGCAGATACACTCCGGGATTGCTGGAAAAGGTCGCTTTTCCATCCCCATCAATCTCATAGACCGTGCCGTTGAAAGCCCGGTCGGTATAGACGCTCATGTATATGGCTCCCTCCACACCGAGATCAATGTCGGCGTGGCCGCCCGTCGGTGGCAGGCTGATAGGCGCAATTTCGGGAAGCGGATCCACAAACACCCTGTCGTTGCATCCTGCCAGCAGTAGCAGCATGGCGATGGACAGCACAGCGGTGATGGGGCCGCGGATAAGATGGCGCAAGCCTTTCGGCTTCTGTATATCTGGATTCATCTGGAGAGTGTAGATCTATGTTCTTCTTGCCGCGGCGCCACCATTCATCGGCGTCGGGTTTTACAAAGTTACGATTATTACGGTAAATATTCCATATCTCGCGCGTCAAACAGTAATTCTCCTTCAACTTTTACAGATCACACTTGCATTTTTTAATTGATTTATCTAATTTTGTGGATGGTTTTCCGCTCTGATGATGATCAGTTTACGGCGAGTCATGTTTTCTTATTCACAATTCATCTGTTATGTGTGTCGAAGTCGGGTTTAATCATATTCCGGTCATAAATTTTTCATTGCAGCAGAATCACGTTCCCGTGATTCGCGACATAGTCGTCAAAAACACCGGAGAGACTGATCTTGAAGATGTTATTGTATCCATAAGTTTTGATCCCGATTTTGCAGAACCACTCGAGAGGCACATCGATCTTCTGCCGGCCGGAAAAAGTGTCGAGCTCACTGATATCGCTGTAAACATCTCCACCTCATTTCTTTCAAACCTTACCGAGCGCATCGAAGGATCCATCCGGGCCTCTGTGAGCTGTGACGGCAACACCCTTTTCAAGAGCAGCTACGGCATCTCCCTGCTGGCGTTTGACCAGTGGAGCGGATTAGCCATCCTCCCGGCCATGCTCTCCGCCTTTGTCACGCCAAACCATCCCGAGATTGTGCCGGTACTGAAACGTGCCTCCGAGATTTTAGGCAAATGGACGGGCTCGTCGGCTATGGACGAGTACCAGACCCGCGACCCCAACCGCGTCAAGATGCAGATGGCGGCTATTTACGACGCTATTTCAGAGCTCAGGATCGCCTACTCTACCTCTCCTGCAAGTTTCGAGGAGTTCGGTCAGCGTATCCGCCTCTACAGCGACATATTTTCGGGTCGTATGGCCACTTGTCTCGACATGACCCTCCTCTATGCCGGTTGCCTTGAGGCGGTGGGCATCAATCCGCTCATTGTCATGGTCAAAGGCCACGCTTTTGCCGGTGGCTGGCTGGTCGGCGAGACGTTCCCCGACAGTGTCAACGACGACGTGTCTCTTCTCACCAAGCGCACCGCCGACGGCGTCAACGAGATCCTTCTCGTCGAGACGACCTGTATGAACGAGGGCCACACCATCACTTTTGACGAGGCTCGGGTCTCGGCTGAGCTCAAATTGAGAGATCCCGACAGCTTCATCCTCTTCATCGACGTGACGCGCGCACGCAATGCCCGTATCCGCCCCATACCGATGCGAGTGATGCGCGACGGTGTCTTTGAGATCCATGAGCCTGCGCCCGCCGAGGAGGTCGAGCATCAGGCACCTTCGGCCATGTCGGAGACTCAGGTCGTTTCTCATGTCGACCATATAGCCGTCGACAAGCAGATCATCTGGGAGCGCAAGCTCCTCGATCTGTCGCTCAGAAATAATCTGATCAATACCCGCATGACCAACAATACCCTTCAGCTCATTCCGGCAAATGTCAATGAGCTTGAAGACGCGCTCTCGGCAGGCGAGGAGTTCAGGATCCTCCCCAAGCCCTCCGACTGGGACAATCCGTTGCTCAGTGCCGGCCTGTATCAGTCGTTCAACGCCACCCATCCGATGATGGATCTCGTCAGGAGCGAGCTTAAGCAGAAGCGGCTCTATTCATATCTCGATGCCGAGCCTCTCCGCAAGGTTCTGACCCACCTCTATCGCTCGTCGCGCCTCGCCATGGAGGAAAACGGCGCCAACTCGCTCTATCTGGCAGTCGGACTGCTGAAATGGTTCGAGACCCCCGTGAGCACCCGCCCCAGATTTGCGCCCATCCTGCTGCTTCCGATCGAGATAATACGCAAGACAGTGGCCAAAGGCTACATAATCCGTAGCCGCGACGAGGAGCCCACCCTCAATATCACCCTCCTCGAGATGCTCCGCCAGAATTTCGGAATCGGCATCGGAGGTCTCGACCCTCTCCCTTCCGACGGCAGTGGCGTTGATGTGCAGAAAATCCTTAATGTGTTCCGTCGCGCCGTCATGGCTCAGACCGGTTGGGATGTTGAGGAGCAGGTGGTTGTCGGCAATTTCTCGTTCAGCAAGTTTATAATGTGGAACGATATCCACCGCAATGCCGACAAGCTGAGCCGCAACAAGATAGTGGCCTCCCTCATATCCGGCCGGGCCGAATGGGATGCTGATGATATTGCCGACGATGTTGAGGAGATAGATCTTGACGAGACCTATCCTGCTGGATCGGTAGCGCTCCCTATCGGGGCCGATTCATCCCAGTTCAGGGCTATATGCGAGGCTGTGGCCGGAAAGAGTTTCGTGCTCCACGGCCCTCCCGGTACGGGCAAGTCGCAGACCATCACCAACATCATTGCCAATGCGCTCTACAACGGCAAGAAAGTGCTCTTTGTGGCCGAGAAGATGGCTGCGCTTCAGGTGGTGCAGCGCAGGCTCGAAGCGATCGGGCTCGCTCCCTTCTGTCTTGAGCTTCATTCCAATAAGACCAAGAAGTCCTATATCCTCGAGCAACTCCGGCGCACTACCGAGGTCATCAAGAAAAAGCAGTCCGAGGCTTTCCCTATCAAGGCCGCCCAGATCAACGAGCTTCGCCGCGATCTCAACGGCTACGTCAAGGCGCTCCACCGTAAGTGGCCGGCAGGATTGTCGATCTACGATTGCTTCGCCCGCTATGCCACTCTGGATTACGACGGACAGCCGGTCAGGATTCCCGAGTCGGTTGTGAGCGGTCTCACCCGGGCCTCCTTTTCAGCCGCCGAGATGGCCGCCAAGCGCTTCGGACTCATTGCAGTCCACATCGGCAATCCTGCCCATCATCCCCTGGCCGGCATCGATCTCACCGACATCGGCCCTGATCTCGAATCGGAAGCTCCCGCTAAGTTGCGCGCTCTCGCCCTGGAGATCGACCGGTATGAGGAGGCGCTCCGCAAGCTGTCTGAATTGCTGAGGTTCGGTTTCGCCATCCTGACCCCGGAGCAGAAGGAAGCGCTCTGCGAGATAAAGCGCATCCTTCTCGCCACCGACTATATCCCCGCCACCCTCCTTGCATCTGCCGGCAATCAGGCGGCGCTCGACATTGTCCGTAAGGTCGTCAACGAGGGCCGGGAGCGCGACAGTGTCCGCGACTCTATCCTCAGTAATTTTTCTGACGATATCCTCTCATGGAATTTCAATCCGTGGGAGGCCAAATGGCGCGAGAGTCTCAACAAGTGGTGGCTGCCGCGATGGTTAGGATGCCGGAGCGTAAGGTCGCAGATCCGCGCATTTATGTCCGTTCGGCGGGACATTCCCGACCCCGAGGTAGAAGATATCTTCCAATTGCTCCGCCGCTACCGGAAACAACAGCAACTCCTTGACGATCTTGGCCGAGAAGCCGCGCCGCTGCTCGGGATGATGTGGAATCCATCCCGTGGCGACTGGGACGCCATCGAGACAACGGCCGAGGCTGCCCGTGAGCTCGACCGTCAGATTGTCCTGCTCACCGGCGATCTTGAGGCTGCCGCGTCGATGAGAGACCTCTTCTGCCGCAGTTTCGCTGTTGGCTACGACTCCTTCCGCGAGATGCTCGTCCGTGCTGTCAGCGCAGCCGTCGACTCCGACACTTGCGTGGCCGCCACAACCGCCGACCTCGCCGCGATGCTCGATGCCGGCTCTCTCGCCACAATGCCGCTCGATAGCCGCCGCGACACAGTGCTGAGGTGGGCCGGTAGCATCGGTTCGCTCCACGATCGCGCCACCTACAACCGTGAGCGCCGTGAGATGGTTTCACTCGGCTTCGGGAGGTTTGTGGAGGAGGTCGAGGAGGGAAAAATTGAGCCCGACAAGATAGTTGCCTGCTTCTCAAAGAGCCTCTGTCGCTCCTATGCCGAATGGATCTTCTATAAGGAGCCGGCGCTGAGCCGCTTCCATGGCTTGCTCTATGAGGAGAAGATCGAGATGTTCCGCCGCTTCAGCCGGCAGCTCGAGAAGATGACGGCCGAGGAGCTGTATGCCCGGCTGTCGTCGTCGCTCCCCGCCCTGCGCAAGGAGGCGGCCCAGAGTTCTGAAGTGGGCATTTTGCAGCGCAACCTCCGCAATGGAGGCCGCGGCACCTCCATCCGTCGGCTTTTCGACCAGATCCCCGATCTGCTCACCCGCATGTGTCCTTGTATGCTGATGAGCCCCATATCCGTTGCCCAGTATATCGATGCCGACAATGTGCCCTTCGACCTCGTCATCTTCGACGAGGCGTCGCAGATGCCCACGAGCGAGGCGGTTGGCGCCATTGCCCGTGGCCGCAATGTGATCGTCGTGGGCGACCCCAGGCAGATGCCTCCCACCACATTCTTCACCGCCAACGTCTTTGACGAGGATAATGCCGACAAGGAGGATATGGAAAATATCCTCGAAGACTGCCTTGCCCTCTCCATGCCCTCGCGCCATCTCCTCTGGCACTACCGCAGCCGCCACGAGAGCCTTATTGCTTTCAGCAACGCCAACTATTACGAAAACAAGCTCCTCACCTTCCCGTCGCCCGACGATCTCACCACCAAGGTCGGCTGGCAATATGTGGAGGGTGCCTACGATCGCGGCAAGACACGCCAGAACCGTGCGGAGGCCGAGGCGGTGATCGAGGAGATCAGAACCCGGCTGGCCGATCCCTCCACGTCATCGAGGAGCATCGGCGTGGTCACCTTCAATAGCAATCAGCAGTCGCTCATCGAAGATCTTCTGACCGATCTGTTCACCCATAATCCTGATCTGGAGGCAGTCGCCACCGGCCTCGACGAGCCGATCTTCGTCAAGAATCTCGAGAATGTGCAGGGCGACGAGCGCGATGTCATCCTCTTCTCCATAGGCTACGGGCCCGACCGCACCGGAAAGGTAGCCCTCAATTTCGGTCCCCTCAACCGCGAAGGGGGTGGCCGCAGGCTTAACGTCGCCGTGTCGAGGGCGCGCTATGAGATGAAGGTGTTCTCATCGCTCAGAGCCGACGACATCGATCTCAACCGCACCTCTGCCGAGGGCGTGGCCGATCTCCGCAAATTCCTCGAATATGCCGAGAAGGGGCGCGACCATCTTGCCGTGGAGCGCATTGCCGGATCAGGTAGCCGCGATAGCCTGGTTGGCGAGATTGCCGCCGGGCTCGGTATGCGCGGGTTTGAGGTCCGCACCGACATTGGTTGTTCAGGCTATAGGGTTGATATCGGAGTGGTCGATCCTGCCGATCCCGACAGATATATGATAGGCATCCTTCTCGACGGTCCTAACTTTGCCTCCGCCGGAACAGCCGGCGACCGCCTCGTCACCCAGGAGGCGGTCCTGAGGCAGCTCGGATGGCAGATCTGCCGGGTGTGGTCCACCGACTGGTGGCGCGAGCCCGCCAAGACGATTGATCACATCGTCAAGGCCATCGGTGATGCGGCCCGTAAGGACAAGTCCACGCCCGAAGAACCGGCTCAGCCGGCTGACTCTGCCCCGGCCCCCGCCCCATCGACTGATCAGGTTGAAGATGTTGAGCCTGTAAAACCCCCGAAGCCGGTAAAAACGGTAGCCGAACCGGCCGCGTCTCCCCGTCGGAGCCACCGTAAGGAGGAGCCCTCCGACGATCAATATGAGTTGCCCTACAAAACCTGCAAACTCAAGACCGAAAAGATCACTTCTGACCAATTCGTGTCCGGCTTCTACGACCCCATCATCTCGGGTCGCCTCATGGCTGTTCTCGATGCCGAGGCCCCCATCAGCAGGTCGTTGCTATGCAAGAGAGTCATCAGCTCGCTCGGCATGACGCGCATGGGCACGAGGGTGGCAGCATATCTCGATAAACTGATTGCCCGCAAGGACCTCGGTAGCACCGGCTCCGATGCCGACAATCTCTTTTACTGGAAAGTAGGGCAGAATCCCGGCAAATATGCCAACTATCGTCCGAAATCCGACCGCGACCCTCTCGACATCCCACCCGAGGAGATCACCGTCGCCATCCAGCGTATGCTCAGGGATCAGGTCTCACTGCCCGTCGACGGCCTTAAGAAAGAAATAGCCCTAACATTCGGCTTCAACCGCATGAGCGACAATGTAATAGCCTCCATCGACCGAGCCATCCGCTACGCCATCCGCCGCAAACGCATCATCCGCCAGGACGACCGCTTCAAACTCCCCGGCTGACCCTCCGACCCTGCCCCCCCCTGTAGGGATGCTCCCCGGAGCATCCGCCGCCCGCCTAACCCCCGCCGCCCCGAGCCTCGAAGAGGCGATATCGCATTAGCCCGGCGACCGAGCGCCATCGGCGCGATGAATGACAAAAGCCCCGCACGAAGCGCAGCGAGTGTGGGGTGGACGGGCGAACCACACCCTCTGAGCTGCGGAGCTGCGATGCCCCGCCTCCCCCGAGCCTCGAAGAGGCGATATCGCATTAGCCCCTGGCGGAGCGTAGCGGAGCCTGGGGGAATATGCGCCATCTCATATCGAGCCTCGTAGAGGCGATATTATTACGATCGCAATCCCATCTTCAGGCCCTCTGAGGGCGACCGAGCGCCATCGGCGCGATGAATGACAAAAGCCCCGCACGAAGCGCAGCGAGTGTGGGGTGGCCACGCGAAACACACACCCTGAGCTGCGGAGCTGCGATGCGCGCCTCCCCGAGCCTCGAAGAGGCGATGTTATTACGACAACGATTACTTAGCCCCTGGCGACAGATTATTATTTTTTCTGTCTTCCGAGCAGAATTATATTATTGCCGTCAGGATCAATTCTCTCGCGCAATTCTTCAAGAATTTTTCGGTCATTCTCGCTGATATCCGTCTCCTGCA
>CAYWWE010000072.1:0-11948 GCA_964461785.1 uncultured Bacteroides sp. | reverse complement strand
AAAGAAGACTATCTCGGCCGAGATAGTCTTCTTTGTTCCGCATCTGTGCGGAAGATAACTGTTATTTCTTCTTTGGGCGGGTGGCGGCAGGGGAGTGCAACCCTGTCTCGAAATGAATTGCATTCATCTCCGATGGGCTGAGGACTGTCGCCCCGTCAAGCGGGATGTGTGGGATCTGTTTCATGTCAGTCAGTGGATGAAGATGATGAGTCGGCGGTGTGCCGCTTGATGAAACTTACCACGGCGTTGAGCCCGAACAGAGCTGCTCCGTAGGCTGCCGGAATCGCTATCAGGCTCCATCCGCCGGCGAGAGGTGTGTGCCATGCGCCATGCCACCAGTAGGCTCCGGCCTGAAGCCAGAGGAGAGCCTGAGTCGTGACACACAGTGTGCACCAAGTGTGGAGTCTGAACCTCTGATACCAGATGCTCCAGAATGTAAACGGCAGGCAGAGCAGATTGATCAGCGCAAGCCATCCGAGCATCGACGGGTAGATCAGTAGGATCGCTGTCGAGATGCCGAAATAGGCCAGTCCGACCTCGCTCCAGCTGAAGATGCCGAAAAATGAGGATGCTTTCTGCTCCAGTACCGTATCGCATCCGTGATCCTGAAGGATCCCGCATATTCTGTCGGCAGAATGTGAGGATACTTTCAGTGTCTTAAGGATCAGGAGCCATGTCACTCCCAGACCAGCCAGATCGACCGCTAACGTGGCTATGCCCGAGAGGCTTGAAAACAGTCCGGCGTTGACGGCTCCTACAGCGAGCAGGATGATTGAGCAGATGGCGAGGATCCACCTTTTGGCTACGGATATGAATGCGTCGAAGCGGTGTCGCGATAGTTCCGGCTCCCGCGAATTGCTGTCGGGATAGGCCAGCAGAGCCAATCCTGTCCATTTATTCTCAAATTGCTGGATAGGCACGGTGCAGCCACCGCGGTGGGAGCATTTGAACGTAACGGTGCTTGATTCCTTGTCAATCGCCTCCACAATGACAAACCTGTCGCCCGTCTGAGCGAGAAACGGGGCCGGGATCTCCGGCAGGATCGTTTTGTCGCTCCATCGGGCAGCTACCGTTTCCACCCCGTAGGCCTTCAGCTGTCTTGAGAAGCCGAAGAGCGACTTGAATGGCATGCGGGCAAATGCCGTGTCCGTGTAGGCTCGGGTGTGTGGCACATCGAGTGCCTCAAGAAAATCATTCAGAAGCGACGACATAGGCGTGAAGATCAGGCGTATTGTTCGAGTTTCGACGACAGGGTCTCGGCGGGGAGCTCACCGCTCGTGCGCCACATTTCCTCGCCCTGACGGTAGATGATGAAAGTCGGGATCGACTCGACTTCGAGTTCGTTGGCAAGCTGTTCGTTCTGGTCGATGTCAAACTGATAGATAGACACGCGTCCCTCGAAGAGAGCTTTCAGATCGTCTACTATCGGAGCCATACGTTTGCAATGAGGGCACCATGTTGCATAGAATTCTACCATGACTGTGCCTTTTTCGTCGAGAAGTTTGGTGAGCTGTTGTGTGTCCATAACATTAGTGTTTTTAAGATGCGGGAGCTCCTGTCGGTTTGATGGGATGCTCCGCGCGGATTTACATTAGGAAAACGGTCCGGCTGCTGACAATGTTCATTACATTCCGGCCAGTTGGACTCCTGATTAGTGGCAAAAGCCGAGAATTATATGTAATTTTGCAGCATGATACCGAAATACGGTGTCAGCCTCATCACGTTTTATCGCTTACTATGTATCGCATTCTTCTTTATCTTATTGGTGCCATTCTGGTCGCTCCTTCGGCAAGAGCGGATATATATACAAAAAGTGCGGATGGAGAGAGACTGCTCTATGCGGAAACTGACACGGTCGGCGCCGACACCATCGCATCACCCAGAGTGCTCACCCCTATTGAGGCAGCTGATACGCTGGTGATTATCCCGGAGCGTTTCTACGACACTTATGAGCCCGGCATCGTTGCTCCGATAGTCTTCGATACTTACCATTACATTAGCCCCGCCACATTCCAATCGCTCGCATCGCCACTGGGTGAGCCGGGCTATTTCGACACATTTGCCGACGACTGGCTCGAAGATATCCTGCGTTCGATCCAGCTCACCAACTACGGACGTCAGCAATTTATAGTCCACAATCCCCGCAAGGTGAGATATGTGCTCGAGAATATGACCAAAGCCCCCGTGCAGCTCAGGGCCACTGTCGATCCCGGCACGAGCAAGATTGTCCTCAAGGATATTCCCATCGAGGCAAAGAGCGCGGCCGATGAACTTGGTCTGGAGATTGCCGAGAAGCGGTGGCTACATAATTTCAATGCTTCGCTCCAGTTCTCTCAGGCCTATCTCTCACCCAACTGGTATCAGGGCGGCAACAACAACCTCAACACTCTCGCACAGATAATATGGAATCTGAAACTGAATGAGAAGTATTATCCCAAACTGCTCTTTGAGATGACCACCCAGTATAAGCTCGGCATCAACTCTGCGCCCGACGACACAGTGAGAAACTACAATATCTCCGACGATCTGTTTCAGTTCAATTCCAAATTCGGTTACAAAGCACGCACCAACTGGTACTATTCTGTAAACGTAGCCTTCAAGACCCAGCTGCTCAATAACTATACCAGCAACTCGCGTTCGCTCCGGGCTGCCTTCATGTCGCCGGGCGAGCTCAATGTCGGTCTCGGTATGACCTATTCCAAGACTACCAAGCGGATAGAGTTTGGTGCGTCGATCAACCCGCTGTCATATAATCTCAAGACATGTTTCAACACGGATATGGACGAGACGGCTTTCGGTATCAATGAGGGGCACAATTCCGTAAGCCAGTATGGTAGCAATGCGGAGATCAACTTTAAGGCGCGGATTACATGGAACATCTACTATACAACCCGCTTCTTCGCGTTTACCGACTATAAATATCTGCAGGCCGACTGGCAGAATACCCTCTCGTTTGATATCAACCGCTTCCTGTCTACCCAGATCTACTGGCATATCCGCTACGACACCTCCACTCCGCGCCTTCCGGATACGAGCTGGCACAGATTCCAGTGTAAGGAGATCTTCACATTCGGTCTGAGCTACAGATTCTCCACTATATGATCCTTAAGGACGTTCCGGCCATAAGATTTTGCATTGCCGTGGCGGCGCTGATTCTGGCGTTTTCGGCGGCAATTGCCGGCGAGCCGGTGCGTCCGGTAAGGAGCTTTGAAGATGTTTGCCGCGACATTGCGGCATCCGGACCGGAGGCGATAGAGGGTGTCTGGCGCCTCACCGCTCCAGGCAATCAGTCTACTCTCGTTGCAATCGAGAGGGATGCTCCGGGCGCCTATGCCATAACCGTAGTGGAGGCTCCCGACCGATCGCTCGTGCCCGGAACGCTGATCGGGCGCGCCACGCGGGGTGCCGAGCGTGGGCTGTATGATGCGTGGTTCTATTCGTCGTCGCCTCTTGCCTCATTGCCTGGATTGAAGCGCCACGAATATACGCTTAAAATGGGTGATGAGGGAAACCGCCTTGTGTTTCGTCGCCATCGCTCGCCCCTTGCTGTCAATCTCTATATGTCGGTGCCCTATCTGTTCTTCCGTCCGAGTGTGAGGTCGGAGCGCTTTGTCGAGTCCACCCCACAGGGAGCTGAACGGGTCTTTCCGGTGCCTGTGCCTCCTCTTGAACCGGTATATCTATGAATCGTCGTAGCGCTTTCGGGCTTTTGGCCGCTGTGATTTTTCTTTCCGCCAGCCACGAGGCTGAGGCGAGAAAGAAGCGTGTCACCACTACCAGACCGCGCCTTGAGCGTATGGAGGGTGTCACCGGTCCGCTGTCGGCGGTCGATACCGTGGCGCCATGGGCTCTTGATTCGATTCTGCTGAGTGGCTACGACAAGCCGCTCCGGTCGCGGCGCGAGAGCATCTTTGTCACGAATAAGACTGACCTGCGGCTTACAAGGCTCATTCTCTCGATCGATTATTATGATATGGATGGGCGCGAACTCCACCACGAGGATGTGGAAGTGGGAGTAGATATTCCAGCCGGTGCCACCCGTCAGATATTGTTCCCATCATGGGATCGTCAGCTCACATTTGTCTATTACCGTTCGGAGCGGTCGACTAAGGGCGTGCTGTATAAGATCAGCGCCAAAGTCGCGGGCGCAAGAGGGAAAAGCGGGGAATAAATTAAGCCCGGACTTGGCGATCCGGGCTAAGAGTTTCATGTCCTATCTCCGACCGAGGTCGGGAGCGGAAATAATATTTTATTATTTGCGGCGTGAGCGGCGCTTGGTTGAGGCGGTGGTGCGCCGGCGTGCTTTCGATTTGGTGCTTCGGGTATATTTCACAGCGTTTTCAGCTTTGACCTTATCGAAGGCATATATGCCGTTGATGGGAGTCTTGTTGGCAAAGTCGATGATCTCGGCCGGATTGATGGGCACACCCATAAAGCGTGTCTCGAAATGGAGGTGAGGGCCTGTGGAGCGGCCTGTGTTGCCGCCGAGGGCTATGGGATCGCCTGCGCGCACTCGATCATCGGGTTTGACGATAAATTTTGAGAGGTGGCCGTAGACGGTTTCCATGCCGTTGTCGTGGCGGATCACGACATAGTAGCCGTAGCCTTTACGCTCATATCGGCAGATGCGGACTTTGCCGTCGAAGGCTGCCCTTACGGTATCGCCTACATGGAGGCCGAGGTCAATCCCTTTGTGCACGCGGCGGAAGCGAGGGCGATAGCCGTAGTTGGAGGTTATGCGAATATCTTCGAGCGGACTTACATAGCTGCTGACATCAAGGTCTTTGTTTGCAGGAATCGCGGCACCGGAATATGGATTGACGAGCTGGCTTTCCCAATATTCGCCAAACACTTCGTTGTCCATCATGTCGTCGGCGCGGAGCGATTCGATAAACTTGTTTGTATTGACGAGCTGAATGTCGGCGGCGATGGGGCGCTGGGCGGCGAGGAGCTCCTGATGCTGATTCTCATGTGCATCCGGGAGCCTGAGCTGAGCCGATGTTGTAAATCCACCGGCGATGATAGCCAGTGCCGATGCTGAAGCCGTTATGATAAGTTTCTTGAGGATATTCATTATTTAATTGTGGAGGATAGAGAAATTCTGGAGAGGGGATAGGTCAGCAGAGTTCAGATGCTGCGTAGAGGAATTTGATGTCGTCGGGGGTGCGGTCAAATATCTCGCCGGGCTTGAAGAAGCGTTTCAGCTCAGCTTCTGCATCCTCGGGGCAGGCGGATGCGTGGATCACGTTTTCCTGATTGGACATCGAGAAGTCGCCGCGTATGGTGCCGGGCAGTGCTTCGCGTCCGTTGGTGGCGCCGGTCATCAGGCGCACGGTCGAGATGGCGTCCCGGCCGCGCAATGCCAGTACAATCACCGGGGTGGCTGTCATTGATTTTACAATCGAGGGGAAGAAAGGACGATCGACGAGATGAGCGTAGTGCTCGCGGAGGAGAGCCTCGTCGAGCTGCATCATTTTCATTCCGGTGATGGTCAGGCCTTTTGATTCGAAGCGTGACAGGATGCGACCTACGAGTCCGCGGGCAACCGACGAGGGCTTGAAAATGACGAGAGTGGTTTCGATCATTGGTATTGAATCAATTTATGAGGAGATAGCTTGAAGAGCTTGTTTTTAAGATTTATTCACAGTTGTCGTGAATCACTGCTCAAAATTAGGACTTACGGTTGAAGATACCAAATGATATGGTTGGAAAGAGTGCCTTTGTTGCAGCATTGTAATATAGCGCTATCTGCAACTGTTTATCCCTCAGTTTATAACGCTATTTGTGAAAATTGCCTAAAAAGTATTGCCTGATAATCGGATAAATTCACATTGTTAAATTAGCGTTAAAATATGTTTAATATATTCGGAATTATTTAACATTTGAATTGAGCTGCCGGCTTCGGTGATATACCGGAATGCCCGGAATGGTATGTGGCAATTTGACATTAATAAGCGGGCGATTGTGTCATTTAATTGAAAAAGTTGTAATTTTGCAGCAACTTTTCAACCAGACATCATATTAAGCCAATCATGAACGTTGCCATCGTTGGCGCTTCCGGCGCCGTGGGTCAGGAGTTTCTCCGTGTGCTTGACCAGCAAGATTTTCCCGTTACCACCCTCCGTCTTTTCGGCTCCAAGCGCAGTGCAGGCCGAAAGTACAGCTATCGGGGACAGGAGATAACGGTGGAGGAGCTCACGCATGACCCCGACCTTTTCAAGGGTGTTGATATAGCATTTACTTCGGCAGGAGCCGGCACGTCGCGCGAGTTTGCCGACGATATCACCCGTCATGGTGCCATAATGATTGACAATTCGAGCGCCTTCCGCATGGACGCCGACGTGCCTCTGGTCGTCCCGGAGGTCAACGGAGATGATGCGTTCGACACTCCGCGCAATATCATTGCCAATCCCAACTGCACCACGATCATCATGGTGGTGGCCCTCAAGCCCCTCAACGATATTTCGCCGATCCGGCGTGTCCATGTGGCATCTTATCAGGCAGCGAGCGGTGCCGGTGCCACGGCCATGGACGAGCTTTTCGCTCAGTATGGCCAGATTGCCCGAGGCGAGAAGCCGGTTGTCGAGAAATTCGCCTACCAGCTTGCCGACAATGTCATTCCTCACATCGACGTGTTCCTTGACAACGACTACACCAAGGAGGAGATGAAGATGTATCACGAGACCAAAAAGATCATGCACGCTCCCGACCTCGATGTGTCGGCCACTTGTGTGCGTGTGCCTGTCATGCGGGCTCATTCCGAAGCCGTGTGGATCCAGACTGAGCGCCCCATCGCTCCCGAGGAGGCACGCGCGGCTCTCGAGTCGGCGCCCGGAGTGGTGGTGATCGACGAGCCGGCCGCAAAACGCTATCCCATGCCGCTCGATGTGGCCGGTGAGGATCCGGTTTATGTAGGACGCATCCGTCGCGACACTGCTGATCCCAACGGGCTGACATTCTGGCTTGTCGGCGACCAGATCAAGAAAGGCGCGGCTCTCAACGCTGTCCAGATTGCCCAATATCTCATAGCCAACGGCAAGAAGTTTGCCAACAGCTGAGGCTCCGGCCTCGCCCTGGGGATGCCGTAATAGTCCCCGGTCGCAAATATGCTTTTGAATTTTGCCATTCATGCCTCGAAGCCACTGGTTGAGTCTCCGGTACCTATCTTCCTGATAGTGCTGGCGATCATCCTGCTGGTGCCCATGCTGCTCAACCGGTTTAAGATCCCACCGATCATCGGTTTCATCGTGGCCGGAGTGGTGATCGGCCCCTACGGGCTCAACTGGCTTGCCCGCGACATGAGTTTCGAGGTGTTCGGACAGGTAGGCATCCTTTATCTCATGTTTCTTGCCGGATTGGAGATCGACCTTTTCAATCTGCGCAAGAATCTGCGGATGGGGCTCGTGTTCGGTGGCCTCACATTCGCCATACCGCTTGTGCTGGGTGCGGTGGTGGCGCTGGGAGTGCTCGGCATGAACATATTGTCGGCCTTGCTGCTGGCCTCGATGTTTGCGGCCCACACACTGATAGGTTATCCCATTGTGGCCCGATACGGCCTGACCAAGAATCCGGCCGTCGTGATAGCCGTTGCGGGCACTATCTTTACCGTTCTCGGATCGCTGCTCGTGCTTGCGGGTGTGATGGGAGTGGTGGAGAGCGGAGCGTTTTCCTGGCTCGATCTGCTTCGGCTGATAGGGTCGCTTGTGGCCTATTCGCTGGTGGTGGCATGGGTCTATCCAAAGGTTACCCGCTGGTTTTTCAGACACTACACCGATGGCATCCTGCAATTCGTCTATATCCTCGCCATGACCTTTCTGGCCGCTCAGGCGGCAGTGTGGATCGGTCTGGAGGGTGTATTCGGCGCGTTCTATGCGGGCATAGTTCTGGGACGCTACGTCCCGGCGCGCTCGCCCCTTATGGGTCGCATCGAGTTTGTGGGCAATGCTCTTTTCATCCCCTACTTCCTCATCGAAGTAGGCATGCTCATTAATATAAAGGTGGTAGGCTCGTCGTGGTCAACGATCTATGTCGCAACCGTGATGTCGGCAACCGCAATGGTCGTGAAATGGCTCGCCGCTTTTGTCACACAGCGCATCTACCGCCTGTCTTCGGCCGACAGATCGATGCTCTACCAGCTGTCCAACGCCCACACGGCAGTGGCTCTCGCAGTGGTGATGATCGGTTTCTCGACAGGTATTTTTGGCGAGGAGATACTCAACGGCACGGTGCTGATGATTCTCGTCACCTGTACTGTCAGCTCGGTTGGCGTGACACGAGCGGCCTCGCGGCTCAAGATCCTCCAGCTTGAAAGGGAGCAGGAGAATCTCGACGCCCTCCAGACTCCGAGCGCCGCGCAGCCTGTCAACACCCTCGTTCCTATCGCCAATCCTCTCACAGCCACAGAGCTGGTGAGTCTGGCGCTGCTTATCCGACCCGAGGGCAAGGCGGCCGGACAGATGTATGCCCTCCATGTCCGGACCGACAATAGCGCGCTCTCGCGCTCCGTTTCGCGCAACTCTCTTGATGTGGCCCGCAAGGTTGCCGCCTCGGTCGATGCCTCGATCGTCCCCATAGAGCGATACGATCTGAATTTCGTCACCGGAATGATCAATGTGATAGAGGAGCGCGACATCTCTCAGGTCATCATCGGTCTTCACCGGCGCACCCAGTTTATCGACTCATTCTTCGGCGAGAAGCTCACCCAGCTGCTTAAGGCGTCAAACCGTATGGTGATGATAGTGCGCTTGTTCATTCCGCCGGCCACTCTCATGAGCATCCAGGTAGCCGTGCCGGAAAAGGCACAGTTTGAGGTCGGATTCCGTCAGTGGGTCAGGGCTGTCGCTAATCTCACCCGTCAGATCGGATGCAGGGTGATATTCAACTGCACCGACGACAGCCGGCGCGCCATCGAGACCGTGATTTGTATCGACCGTTATGACATCAACCGGTCCTATAACGTCACCTCGGGATACGACGACTTTGTGCTTCTGGCCAACAAGATTGAGCACGATGATCTCCTCGTTGTGGTGAGTGCGCGACGCGGCTCCATCTCTTTCACGGCCGACATGGACACCCTTCCCGATTTCCTACGCCACAACTTCGCGGCAAACAATCTCATGGTGGTCTATCCCGAGCAGAGCGCCGATGCCACGCCCACCGATATAGCCACTCTGGCCGACTCCATGATCGCCGATGTGAGTGTCGCTCCGTCGCCGGTGTGGTTGCGTCTGCGGAGCTGGACTCTCGCGGTCTACGAGTGGATGCGCCGGATCAGCAGCCGCAGGTGACCCGAAAGCGAGTTGGGGCGCTGATTGGTAAAAATGGCGAAAAAGTAGGTTGATTTTGGTTATAAAAGGAACTAACCTGCTGTGGCGAGAGCACACAGTCGCCAAAAATGTGTAATTTTGCACTTCCGGAATTGGCTTCATCACACTATTGAAAGCCGCGAAAACACTCATCATAAGCAAATTTTAGGTAAAAAACATAATAGTCACCAATGATCCACAGCAATCTTCTCAAATCGGCCGGAGCCTTTGCCGCCGGCACGCTGATGATTATGGCGGCCTCATGTTCCGGCAATCAGCAGGCCGGAATGCAACAGCAGGCGCCCTCTCTCGCAGTCATCACACTCTCCCCAACTTCATCAGAATCAGAGACCTCATTCCCGGCCCAGATCAAGGGTAAGACCGATATCGCCATCCGTCCTCAGGTGACTGGCTTTATCACTAAGGTTCATGTCGACGAAGGCCAGTATGTCCGCAAGGGTCAGCCGCTGTTCACACTCGATCAGGTGACCTTCCAGGCTGCTGTCGATCAGGCTCAGGCCGCTGTCAACGCTGCTTCTACTGCCGTTGCCACAGCACAGCGCACCGCCGACACTAAGCGTCAGCTTTTTGAGAAAAACATTATCTCGGACTTCGACTATCAGACCGCTCAGGACAATCTCACCCAGGCCAAGGCCGCTCTGGCTCAGGCTCAGTCGGGTCTTGTGACAGCCCGCAAGAACCTCGGATATACCGTTGTCACCGCTCCTTCCGACGGTGTCGTGGGCACTATCCCGCAGCGTGAGGGATCCCTCGCATCGCCCTCATCGGCTCAGCCGCTTACTACTGTGAGCGACAACTCTCAGGTTTATGCCTACTTCTCGCTCACTGAGCGCGATCTTCTCAATCTGGCCAAGGGTGGAGAGCAGACAGTCAACGGCGCCATCGCTTCGATGCCCGAGGTGCGTCTGCGTCTGGCCGACGGCTCCCTTTATCCGCTCCCCGGCAAGGTTGCCACCGTGAGCGGTGTTATCGACCCGTCGACCGGTGCCGCTTCGGTGCGCGCTCTTTTCGACAACACCAACGGACTTCTCCGCTCCGGATCGACCGGCAGTGTGGTTATCCCCGAGAATGAGAGCAATGTCCTCGTCATCCCCCAGAAGGCAACTTTCGAGCTTCAGGACCGTCGTTTCGTCTATGTTGTCAACGACTCAAACAAACTCGTGTCTACTCCTGTCGACGTCACTCCCGTCAGCGGAGGCCAGACATTTGTTGTCAACAGCGGTCTTGAGCCCGGACAGCGTATAGTCGTTGAGGGTGTGGGCACTCAGAATGTCCGTCCCGGCATTGTCATCAATCCGGTCGGTGCCGCTCCCGCTCCCGCCGCTGAGTCTGCCGCTGCCCCCGCCGCCGATGCTCAGAAGTGATTTCATACTCTCGTCCTCACCAATCATTATCTCAACAGATATAGAGAATGAAACTCGATACCTTTATTAACCGCCCGGTCCTGTCGACGGTTATATCAATTTTCATAGTCCTGCTGGGTCTTATCGGACTGGCATCGCTGCCGGTGACCCAGTTCCCCGACATCGCGCCACCCACCATCTCCGTCACCACGACCTATCAGGGTGCCAACGCACAGGCCGTGCTTAATTCGGTGATCGCCCCTCTCGAGGAGTCGATCAACGGTGCCGAGGGTATGACTTACATGGAGTCTACCGCCACCAACACCGGCTCGGCCACAATCAATGTCTATTTCGAGCAGGGATTTGATCCCGACATGGCTGCCGTCGATGTGCAGAACCGTGTGGCCAAGGCCCAGAGCCTCCTTCCGGCCGAAGTAACCCGTGTGGGTGTGCTCACCCAGAAGCGTCAGACCTCGATGCTCGTTGGTGTAGCTCTCTACGACAAGGATGGCAAATATCCCGAGACCTTCGTTGAAAACTACATGAAGATCAACATCGTGCCCCCTATGCAGCGTATATCGGGTGTGGGCGATGTGATGGTGATGGGTGCCGACTACTCCATGCGTATCTGGCTCAAGCCCGATGTCATGGCCCAGTATAACCTCATGCCTACCGATGTGTCGGCAGCTCTTGCCGAGCAGAATATCGAGGCTGCTCCGGGTGCATTCGGCGAGCAGGGCAACCAGACTTTCCAGTACACCATGAAGTACAAAGGCCGTCTCGTGCAGCCCGAGGAATTTGAAGACATTGTGATCCGCGCCACTCCAAACGGCGAGGTGCTCCGTCTCAAGGATGTGGCCGATGTTGAGCTCGGTCGCGTGACCTATGGTTTCCACGGCAAGTACAACGGCAAGACTGGCGTTACGGCTATCGTGTTCCAGACCGCCGGCTCTAACGCTACTAAGATCATCGAGGATGTGCTCAAATTTGTCGACGAAGCCAAAAAGGATCTGCCCGACGGCCTCGACATTGCCATCCCGATGAACAACAACGACTTCCTTTATGCGTCGATCTATCACGTTATCCAGACCCTCATCGAGGCCTTCATCCTGGTGTTCCTCGTGACATATATCTTCCTTCAGGATTTCCGCTCTACCCTTATCCCGGCCATTGCAATTCCGGTGGCCCTTATCGGTACATTCTTCCTCATGAAGTTGGTGGGCTTCTCGGTCAACCTCATCACCCTCTCGGCTCTCGTGCTTGCGATCGCGATTGTGGT
>CAYWWE010000071.1:0-12210 GCA_964461785.1 uncultured Bacteroides sp. | reverse complement strand
GCAATTATACTTTAATAACAACCGATAGCCCTTATAGTTTACCTTGCCGGATCGAGGACTGGGTAAAAAAACGGAGCAGGAAACCGGCACCTGATTCATGTGCCGGTCTCCTGCTGGAATCGTTGTTCGGGGTCAGGATCTGTTTATCAGGCCTGAGCGGGGGTCACGTTGATGAAGCGGCGACCGTTGCGACCTTCGGTGAAGACAACAACGCCGTCAACAAGTGCATAGATGGTATGATCCTTGCCCATGCCTACGTTGAGGCCGGGATGATGAACTGTACCACGCTGACGCTTGATGATGTTGCCGGCTTTGCAAGCCTGGCCACCAAAAATCTTCACGCCGAGACGTTTGCTTTCGGATTCGCGGCCGTTCTTCGAACTACCTACACCTTTTTTATGTGCCATTTCTCTGAGTGGGATTTTAAGGGATTAAGCAACTACTTCTTTAACTAACACTTTTGAAAAATACTGACGGTGACCGTTCTTACGACGATAGCCCTTGCGGCGCTTCTTCTTGAAGACGATAACCTTGTCGCCCTTTACGAGATTCTCGAGAACCTCACAAACCACTTTAGCGCCGTCGACTGTGGGGGCGCCCACCTTTACGGCACCGTCGGCTTCAGCGAGGAGCACACGGTCAAACTCTACGGTGCTTCCTTCTTTGGCAGCTTCGCCGAGATAGTGAACATACAGGAACTTGCTGGGCTCTGCCTTGAACTGCTGTCCCTGAATTTCTACAATTGCATACATTGTTATGTTGCTATTACTTAAATGGTTAGTCCGTCGGGCGAGCTGCCTTAACGATGGCTGCTGCTTAATCCGGAGCCCGATACGGTTCAATTCGGCTGCAAAGTTACTCTTTTATCGCCGAATAAACAAATAAATTTCACGTCAGGGCACGCACTACTGTTTTTCCTCCTTTTCCTCCCTGATGATCAGCAGGGCATCGCCCGGCATGAGCCTGCGCTTGCCGTTGGGAACGATATATCGTCCGTCGCGGCGCACCATCATCACCAGTGAGCCGTCAGGGAGATCCATATCCTTAAGGGTATTGCCTTTCAGCAGATCAACTTCCGTAAGGACCTTGGTCTTGAGATGGGCAGGATGCTCGTCGGCCAGATCGACCCCGAAATCGCTCTCGTCGGGCACAGAATCCTCTATAAGATTAAGGCGGCGGGCCGATGAGATCACCGTGGTGCCCTGGACAAGCAGCGAGAGGATAGTCACAAAAAAGACTATGTTGAAGATCTGCGACGCACCCGGCACATCGGCCACAACAGGATAAGTGGCGAAGATGATCGGCACCGCGCCCCTGAGTCCGACCCACGACACGAGTGTCCTGGCCCGGAGAGAGATCTTGCGGAAAGGGAGCAGACAGGCAAACACACTCAGCGGGCGTCCGACCAGAATCATGAAGGCACCGATCAGAAGCGACACCGCCGCTACCGAAAGCATATCGCGAGGATTGACAAGCAGACCGAGCATGATAAACACCACTATCTGCGCCAGCCAGGTCAGGCCGTCCATAAACCGCGACACGCTTTTATGAAGCGGCACCTTGGAGTTGCCGAACACTATTCCGCAGATATACACGGCAAGGTAACCGTTGCCCCCGAGGAGAGTTGTGACGGTAAAGGTCAGGAACACCGTCCCCACTACCAGAATGGAGATCATGGCGGTAGACTGCCCTATATCCTCCGGCACCGCAGTGCCGTTGATCCGACGGTAAAACCGACCGAGCCACACGCCGAAATATCCGAAGCCGAAACCGAGCACTCCGCCCACCACAAACTGCAGGAACAGTTGCAGCAGAATCATTCCGGCCGACAGTCCGTTGCCGAGTGTCACAGCCTCGATCAGAATAATGGTGAGCATATAGGCCATAGGATCGTTTGATCCGCTTTCCAGCTCAAGCATTGGCCGCAGGTTTTCTTTCAGACCCACATTACGGGTGCCGAGAATACCAAACACCGAGGCGGAGTCGGTCGACGACATAGTCGATGCCAGAAGCAGCGACGGCAACAGGGCGAAGTGGATATTGGTCCAGCTCATCCCTGAGAGCCAGAAGATGAACAGGCCGGTCACCAGCGCAGTGATCAGTACACCGGCTGTTGACAGTATGAGACCCGGCACGATCACCGGACGGATGGCGCGCACACTTGTCGACGCACCGCCGGTAAACAGGATCACACACAGCGCCACCATGCCGACAAACTGCGCCGTGTGCATGTTTTCAAACTGAATCCCGAGGCCGTCGGTGCCGAACAGCATCCCCACAAGCAGGAAGATGAGCAACAGGGGCAGTCCGGTCCGGTAGCTCGATTTGCCTATCAGCACCCCGGCTATCAGAAGTCCCGAGCTGACAAGAAGAATGTTTTCGCCGCTTATTTCCATAAAATATCGTGTGGCAGGAAGAATGACTCCCTATCCACACGACAAATTTACCTATTTTCCGGAATACCGGCAATATTCCGTTGCGATTATGTCAGTTGACGATGCCCGACGAGGCAGAGCTGCCTCGGTCGATCGAATCTACCTTGAGCTTCTTGCCATATCTGAAGGTATAGATCACTGTGAGCCAGAGATTGCGTTTATACGCCGCCCCGTGGTACACATCATAGCGGCTGAAGTTATCGTAGACCATGTCGGCCGTGCCTTTTTGTGTGCTCGACCGGAATATATTCCTAATTGTGGCCGAGATGTTGAAGCCGCTGTTTGACCATCCCAAGTAAAGGGTATAGTAGCTCGGATGATCAAGCCGCTTCTGACTCATGTTGGCCGTTTTTTCCGGAAACTCATACTCGGCATTGATGTAAAAATTACCAAGATAATAAGTTGCCCCAACTTTTCCGTTAATGGCGGTAGACTGGAAAGTCCTCCTGCCGCCGCGCCTGTAAGATGCCAGACTGGCCTGGCCTTCAAGCGAAAGAGAGTTGTTGAAGAGCCTCACCACTCCGGCAAATCCACCTGACATCGTCTGAAAGTAGCCATCCTTTATATAAGTCTGAAGCATCATCTCGCGACCGTCGATCAGTGAGGGCTCATACACATTGTCAATCGGTTTGGTATGGCGTATATATGTTCCGAAAGCGCTGAAGTAGACCGACTGGCGCGGGAACCAGCTGTATTGCAGATTGACCGAATTGTAGAGCCATGTCTTGAGGTTGGGATTGCCTTGGACGGCATCGAGCAGATTGCGCACCACAATGTTGGGGCTCCGGTAGGATACGCCTATCGTCCAGTTGCTCATCTCCGACGAGAAACTAAACTGATTGTGACGGTCGATATCTACTATACCGGAGATGAAATAGCCGGGTAGGGTCTCGCGATAATGATCTTTGCCGAAAGCAGTCCAGCTGTAATAAAATTTTGCCGACGGCTGGAGGCGCAGCTTACCGAAAACCACACTGCCTCTCACCGAGGCTCCGACGGCCTCGTAGGTGTAATGAATGTCGGATGGATTGTCGCCGGTGTATTTGAGCTTGTCGTCCGACATCTCTCCGTTGAGACTGAAAGTGAGCGAGCTCCTGCCCCAGTTTTTACTCAGTCCTGCACCCGCAAAGAAATTCCATGTATCCTCCTTCACATTGTTGAGAATATCGGTGCCGTCTTCGGCATAAAGGGTGTTGCTCTTGTTGTGGGAATAATTGGCCGACGGAGTGACCACGAGCCGCAGGGAGTTGGGCAGCGAGAACTGATAGTTGCCTCTCCACGATGGCGTGATCGACCGCTTGGTCTGCATCTGACTCGATTCGCCCGAGGGCAACACCGACGGCGAATACTCGTTGCGGCGCAGCTGATGCGATTCGGGAGTGTCGTTGTGCCTTATCGAGAGCTGATTGGAAACGACGGTGTTGGCGGTTTGATACAAAGCCCTGGTCGACAGATAGGTTTCGTTGCGCTCCACCTCAGATTCGGGGGTGGTTTGTTTCCACTCCACTTTCCGGTTGCCGAAGTCATACGTCGTCACTGAGTTGACATATTCATTGTCGGCCTTGAAATGATCGAGACCGGTATATACGTCGTAGGTCATCCGCCCGTAGGCAAATTTTGAGCTGAGGCTGTAGTAGCCATACTTGAAATCGAGACGCTGCTTGTCCGAGAGCTTGGTATAGCCGCCATACTCATATCTGGCCATGATGAAGTTGATGGCGTAGGGGACACCCTCGAAACGTGGATCAGAAGGATAATCAAGCACCTCGACCCTTCTCACGTCCTGAGGCCGCAGACCGCTTATCTCCTCAGGCGTCGCCTTGATATAATCAATGAACACCGTCACACCCTGACCGGCCAGAGTCGACACAGAGTTATTTGTGATGCTGACACGTATTGACGGAATAGCCATGAACTGCAACAGCTCCAGACCTCCCTGGGCCGCGTTTTTCTCCCTGGTGGAAGGTGTATAGATTGTACGGTCGCTTTCTGTATATCGCACGTCGGCAACAGCCTCAACTCCACCGAGCCTGAGAGCCGACATATCAATCCCGACGTCACCCATCGACAGTGCCGGTGAGTCGATATACGTTGTCTTGTATCCCACGCTTGAGATCTTGGCTATGACATTACGGCTGTCGCAGGGGATGATGAAGTCGCCGTTGTCGCCTGAGATTCCGTAGGTGATGGCGGTTGAGTCCTTAGGATTGAGAAACATGATTGTGGCGCGGATCACAGGCTCACCTGATGCCTTGTCGATGATTCGGCCCGTATAGGAATACTTTCCTTTCTGCATGGCCTCGACATATATCTCGTTGCCGTCAGTAGTCACCGAGATCGGGTTTAAGGCAACCATCTCCCTTATCGCCTCCCGGGGATCGGAGGTATTCACCTTTCCCTTCACCACATACTGTTCAAGCTCGTCGTATATGAAACTGATCTTCAATTCGGGATGTCTATTGCTTATATCGACAAGCGCTTCAGAGAGCCGTCGCCCTTTATAGCCGTCGTTACTCGTCTCTGCACGACCCTCAGCCACAGTCAAGCAGATGGCCGCAATCACCAGCAGCAGTATCTTCTTTTTCATAGTGGTCAGATAGTTTATTTGAGCGTCAGAGTGCTGTCCGACAATTCCAGGTTGATCTTCTCGAAATTGTTGAGCTGACGGATCGCTTCCTCCATACCTGCCCCGCGGTCCCAACGGTAGAACAGACGCAGGTTGAGCAGAGCTCCGTTGCCGGTTGCCAGTTTAAGTCCGTAAAATTCTGTCATATCGCGGAGGATAACCCCGAGAGATTCATTCTCATATATCATCGGATTCGTGACAGCGAGAGAATCGACGCTCTCAACTATTGTGTCGTTGACGTAAGGATCGGCCTGAGCCACGGGCATATCCACCGTATCTTCAACCGCTGTCCGATCCTGCTTCACAACATATCTGTCAACCACCACGCCCACTCCCACAGCGAGCGCGGCAAGAGAGGTCACTGCAATCGCGGACACGGCGGCCACGCGGCGGCCAAATATCCGCAGGATATGGCGCTCCGCGGTCGGATTCTGCCTCTTGAATCTCTGCCATTCCCGATCGACATCCTTATCCGTGAGCCGCGGCGCAGGCTTCAAAGCGCTGTCGGCATCACACATAGCAGCGTAGAGCTCCCTGATCTCCGGCTCTTCGAGAAGCTCACGGATCTCATCCTCGCTATACTTCTCAGGATGCTCAGTAACATCCATTATTTTAAAATACTTATCCATAATCCAAAATCTAAGGTTTTGTCAAATGCTTTCTGATATAGTCAAGTCCGTTTCTGAGGTGCTTGTAGACGGCAACTTTGCTGATTCCGCAGGTATCGGCAATCTCCTGATAAGCCATGCCGTCTTCAAAGCGCAGACGCATTATGTTGGAACATTGCGGGGGGAGCTCGGTGGCTATGATCAGGCGCAGCCGTTCAAGATATTCCTCCCGTGTCTCCACGTCTGAATCCACGTCTGAGTCCAAATCGGTCCTGACCATCCTGCCGACACATTCCTTTACGGTCATTTCTTTCAGTAGATTTAGACAGCGGTTTCTGACACACCTCACGAGATAGCCCTTGCCCTTCCCGCCATGTCGGTCAGATGTGAGCAGCTCGGCAAACACATCATGGACTGCATCCCGGGCCGCCTCCTCGTCTTTCAACATTGCAAAAGCAAGAGAATACAGTCCGGAATAGTTGTCCTTAAAGAGCCTCTCTATGTTGTCTCTCTCTGTCATACACTATATAGACAAAATGATCCGCGAAAAACTAACCTTGATCCTGAAGTTTTTTTACCATAATCTGAATATTGAAAAGAAAAAGATTACGGGCGGAAGCCATGCCTCGCGCACTGCTTCCGCCCGATTTGGGGTTTTATCTATCTATCAATCTATCACTTTCTATCTTGGTTGTCGTTGTTTGACACTGCAAAATTACAACGGAAATCATACTTGCAAGAGTCTGCTGAGTTAACAAGCGTTAAAATCGTGTCACATTTGTTACACATTAGCACATCATCCTGATTTATAGCAGTTTCCGCAAATAGACCGGATTAAAGAAATCACACCAGTTGAAAATGGTTCATCAGATGGCCTGCAAAGGGGCGCTCGCCGACGCTGACAAATCCGACGCTCTCATACAGGCGGCGCGCCCGGTCATTGTCCTTGTCACACAGCAGCCCGAGCGGCTTTCCGGCCTTACGAGCCTTGACGGCGGCATCGGCTATAAGCTCCCTCCCTATACCGCGACCACGAAACTCGGGCAGCGTCATCAGGGTGTCGAGATAAAATTCATCAGGCTCTGTCTCTCCGGGGAGCGAGTCGATCTCTTCGGCCGACATATCCCAGCCGAGAGTGCGGTTTGCCTCGGCGAAAAATTCCCTGCGGAGACGTTTCAGGTCGGCTCCGTCATAGCTGATGCACACTCCCGCCGGCCGGCCATCGTCAGCGCGGGCAATGCGGGAGTTGAGATATGAATATTGAGTGTCATTGCGTACGGCCAGGCGCATGAAGAGATCGTGCACATCCTTTCGGGTGTGATCCATGCCGGCAAGATTATCCGTCAGCTCATCGCCTATCGCCGAAAGGATCGCGTCGGCTATCAGCGAAGCGTCTTCGGGCCGTGCAGTTTCTATCGTCATGATGTTGTTGTAAATGAAAAATGATATCAAACCTGATACCTGCCTGTGCCTTGCCGGCTCAGACAGGTATCAGAGTTATTGTATATATTCAGGATATTGTTCAGTCTTTGATCGGAAGTATCTTCTCGAGAAGGCTTCCGGTATAGAGCATCGGATCGGGTGCGCCGGCGATAGCTTCGCCAACAGCGACTCCGTTTACTCCCGTCGCAAGGATCTGCTCCACGTTTTCGAGCGTCACGCCCGATCCGGCCACAACCGGCTCATCGACCCCGGCGGCTTTCAGCTCGGCAACAATTGCGGCAAGATGGTCGGGAATGGAAATCGGCAGGAAAGCGTAGTCGAGATCTTTAGCCTTGAGCTGCTTCACTGTGTCGGCATCTGTGGCATCGACACCTATTATAGCGTGGGCTCCAAGCCGCTGACGCGCTTCCGCACCCTCATCCACTGTAGACAGATGGATACCGGACACCTTGAGCTCGTCGACAACATCTATATGATCGCGGATAATGAGGAATGTATTTGTCTGCTCGCACTCCCTTATCACGTCCATAGCCACATTGCGCACTTCATTGTCGCTCGCACCGGGCATATTGATCTCTACCCATCGGCAACCGCCTTCGATGGCAAGCCGGATCTGTTCGGTCGGAGTGTACTGCCCTACTCCGGGCATCGTTATAAACTGTAACATATCTATATTGATCTTTTATAATAATGTAATGCCGGTCTGCCACCGATTATAAGGCCGACCGTTCAATCATATAACGCCCTGGATGGCTCCGAGGTTGCCGTCGCGGATAATATCTGTGAGGATAGGCCTGAGCCCGCCCACAAAACATTCCACCGCTATCACCATCAGGATCAGCCCCATCAGGCGCATCATCACATTATTGCCGGTCTCTCCGAGCATTCCGTCAAGACGGGTCGAGAAACGGAGTATAAAATAGGTCAGCACATAAATTATGGCGATCGAGGCGATAAGAGTGATTTTCAACGGCATTGTCGAGGCATCTTCCATCAGCATGATAGCGTTGGCGATGGCACCCGGGCCACAGAGCATCGGGATTGACAGCGGAGTGATGGAGATGTCGTCGGCATACACCTTGACCTCCTCGTCTTTCAGCTTGGTGTTGCTGTATTTTGCCTGCAGCATATCGAAGCCGATCTTGAGAATGATGAATCCTGCTGCTATGCGGAAGCCGTTGGCCGAGATGCCGAAAAGCGTGAACAGGAGCTGGCCGCCAATCGTGAATCCCATCAGGATGAGAAACGAGATGATGGTGGCGCGACGCACTATGCGCGCTCTCTCCTTTTCGTCGATACCCTGGGTCATGGACAGGAATACCGGCATCGTGCCGAGAGGATTGGTGAGGGTGAAGAAAGAGGTGAGACAGATAAAAGCGAATGGCAAAAGATTTTCCATGGCAATGAATTTTGGGATCGGGATGCGCCATAAGAGATGGCGGCGCAAAATTAGTATTTTCTTACAACAATCGGTAGCTCGCACAAACATTTTGTCAGCCCGCGGTGTTACTTTGTTTAAAGACTCATTCATTCACATTATCATTATGTCAATCCGCAGAAGTTTAATTGCAGCGGCCTTGCTCGGCGCTTCATCGGTCGTGTCGGCCACCTCACCCGTCGATCTGTTTACCGACTCGCTGAAGGCATCCCACAAGATCATCTTCATCCCCGGCAATGAGCCCTTGGCTCACTCCGACTCAATCCGCAAGATGGTGGATATGTTCTATATGGATCAGTTCCGCAGTTTTCAGGATCCCGCCGCTCCATACTTCATGTTCATGAGTCGCGACGCCAAGCTCACGATGGGCATAGGCGGCTGCGTCAGGATACGCGGTTGGTATGACTGGGGAGGTGCCATCCCGGCCAACGGTTTTGCGCCGGCTCTCATCAACATGTCTCCCGACCCGACCAATTCACGCCATCTGGGCACCACTCCTGCCGGATCGTCGCTATTTTTCCGTGTAATCGGACGCACTCATCCGAGTATCAACTACCAGCTCTACATCGAAGCCAATTTCAACGGTTATAATGGGCGGGACTTCCACCTCAAGAAAGCCTACGCTATAATCAATGAGTGGACAATAGGCTATGCCAGCTCCACATTCTCCGATCCGGCCGCCCAGCCACCCACGGTCGATGCTCAGGGGCCTAACAATAAATTAGGTGCCACCGACGTGCTCATCCGCTGGATGAAACCCTTCGGTTCCCACTTCACGCTCGCCCTCTCGGCCGAGTCGCCCGCCCAGCAGAATGACCAGACCGATAATCTCACTGCCAAATGCTCCGAGTGGCTCCCCGACTTCGCTGCCTTCGTACAATGGGGTTGGCGCAGGAGCGAACACGTGCGCCTCTCTGCCATTTACCGCACCCTCACCTACCGCAGCCTGGTCCAGAATGTCAACAGAAACGTTGCCGGAGCAGGCGTAATGGCCTCAGCCGTGACCCGTCCGGTCGATCCTCTCACCATATATTCCACCTTTACCGCCGGCAAAGGCCTGTCATCGCTCGGAGGCGATATGCAGGTGACCGGCTACGACCTCGTAGCCAACCCCGAGAGAGAGGGCTATCTGTATGCTCCCTGGTCGATAGGCTGGTGTCTTGGCGCGCAATGGAATTTCCGCCCAGAGCTGTTTGCTTCAGCCTCGGTCGGCCAGACCCACTACAAACCTGAATACACTCCCGCAGGGAGCACTTACCGCCACGGCACCTATATTGCGGCAAACGTGTTCTGGAATCCGGTGCCCCGCATCCAGCTCGGAGCCGAATTCAACATCGGCGAGCGAACCGACTTCAATCATGAGTCGCGCTGGGCACGCCGCGTAGGCGCCATGTGCCAGTTCTCTTTCTGATCCGGCCCTATCCGACATTCCCCTTATCCCATACTCCCGCCCCGTTCTCCATCCGGGTCGGGAGATTTTTTTGCCTCGTCAACATTTATTAGGAATTTTTTTTCTATATTTGCATCGCATTACGCGCACTCCGCCGCAGCCGGCGGTCGAATCGGCATCTGTCGGTTTGATTACCAGCTCTCTACGGATCTGCGCCCATGAAAGGCTATTCAACGAAATTTTTCCAACGAATCAAATATATGATAGCAGCATCGATTCAAAGCTCCACGCTTGCAGTCACAGCCGCCCTTACGGGCATCGGGCTGGTGGCGCTTGCCATGTGGATTGCCGGCTTAATCAGCCCCCGGTCGTTCAACGCACAGAAAGGTGAGGCTTATGAATGTGGTATTCCTACCCGAGGCGAGTCTATGGCTCAGTTCAAGGTAGGATATTATCTTTTCGCCATCCTCTTCCTCATGTTCGATGTGGAATGTGTATTCCTCTTCCCCTGGGCTGTCAAGGTGCGTGATCTCGGCGGCGCCGGGCTTCTCAGCATAGCCGTATTTTTCTGTATCTTAGTGCTGGGCCTTGTTTATGCCTGGCGGAAAGGAGCGCTCGAATGGAAGTAACTACCAAAAGCATGCCCTACCAGGAATGGAAGGACAATGAATATATCGAAAGTCTCGTTAAGGAGCTTCACGAAAACGGCACAAATGTCGTTGTAGGTTCTCTCGACAAGCTCATCAACTGGGGCCGAAGCAACTCTCTGTGGCCCCTCACATTCGCCACTTCATGCTGCGGCATCGAATTCGTTTCGCTCGGTGCGGCCCGCTATGACATGGCCCGCTTCGGATGGGAAGTGGCCCGTTCGTCGCCACGTCAGGCCGACTTCATCATGGTTGCCGGCACCATCGTCAAGCGTATGGCTCCCGTTGTACGTCGTCTCTACGATCAGCTTGCCGAGCCTAAATATGTGATTGCCAGCGGTGCATGCGCCGTTTCCGGTGGCCCGTTCCGCAAGAGCTATTGCGTTGTGATGGGCGTTGATCAGATCATCCCTGTCGACGTTTATCTCCCCGGTTGCCCGCCCCGTCCAGAGGCCATGATTTATTCCATCATGCAGCTTTCGCGCAAAATCAAGGTGGAGCGCTTCTTTGGCGGCGTCAACCGCCAGGAGAAGCAGCAGGAATTCCTTAAGGCACATCCCATCGAGGGTGTCGACGACTGAGCTCCCGCCCGCATCTTCCCTCTTATCTTCCAATCTCTATCACGATAATCATAACTCAAAATATACCACCTCATGGCTGACCTGAAGGAAAAAATTGCCCGACTGTTTCCGGACGCCACATTCGACGACGCCAACATTCCCCTGGTCAATATTCCCGACGCCCAATGGCACAATCTGGCTAAGTCGCTGCGCGACGAGTTTGGTTTTGACTGGCTCGTCACTATCGTAGGAATGGACTGGGCCGACTCCCTAGGCTGCTATTACTATCTTACCTCAACAAAGACCGGCGAGCATATCTCGGTTCGTGTAGCCACAACCGACCGTATCAACCCCATGCTCCACTCCGTGTCCGACCTCTGGGCCATCGCCTGCATCTATGAGCGTGAGGTTTACGACTTCTTCGGCATAATCTTCATCAACAATCCCGATATGCGCCGCCTCTTCCTCTCGATCGACTGGAAGGGTCACCCCTTGCGCAAGGATTACGATGCCGACGAGTCTATCAATCCGGTGACTACTGAAAACGAGCGCCAGACCGACTTCACTGACACTTGGGTCGAAGAGCCTTCGGGCAAGGTGGTTAAGAAAGAAGAGCGTATTTTCGCCAAAGACGATTTCGTGGTCAACATCGGACCGCAGCACCCCGCAACCCACGGTGTGCTCCGTTTCCGCACAGCCGTCGATGGCGAGACCATCAAGAAGATCGACCTCTACTGCGGATATATCCACCGAGGCATCGAGAAAATCTGCGAGCAGCTCACATATCCGCAGACTCTCCACTTCATGGATCGTCTTGACTACTTCTCGGCTCATCCCTACCACCACTGCCTTTGCATGACTATCGAGGAGGCCGCCGGCATAGAGATTTCGCGCCGCGCGCAGGTGATCCGAGTCCTCATGGACGAGCTCTCGCGCATCGCATCCCACTGTCTGTTCATCGGCACATACTGCATGGACCTCGGTGCGACCACGATGCTGTTCTACACCCTCCGCGTCCGCGAGCAGATCCTCGACATTATGGAGAAGACCTGCGGCGCCCGCA
>CAYWWE010000070.1:0-12497 GCA_964461785.1 uncultured Bacteroides sp. | reverse complement strand
CCTCAATTTTCTGACACTTTTTCTTGGCGCGTTGCCGCATATTGTCTATTTTTGTAAACTACACTCAGTAGACTCATCTTCACAGACTGCAACGCCATGACCCTCGCCGAGGAGAATGCCCTGGTCGAGTCGGAATTCAACGACCTCCTTCAGGGCTATATCAACAGCAACCACCGCAAGAAGGTGGACATCATAGAGCGTGCTTTCCGCTTCGCGCGGAAGGCTCATAAAGGTGTGCGCCGTCGGTCGGGAGAACCATATATCCTCCATCCCATAGCTGTGGCCAAGATCGTCAACCGCGAGATAGGTCTCGGCTCCACCTCGATCTGCTCCGCTCTGCTCCATGATGTGGTCGAGGACACGGAATACACGGTAGAGGATATCGAGAGCCAGTTCGGCACCAAGATTGCACGCATCGTCGACGGCCTCACCAAGATCTCGGGAGGCATTTTCGGCGACAAGGCCTCGGCTCAGGCCGAGAATTTCCGCAAGCTCCTTCTCACCATGAGCGAGGATATCAGAGTGGTGCTCATCAAGATGGCCGACCGCCTCCACAATATGCGCACGCTCGGCTCGATGGCTCCCAACAAGCAGTATAAGATTGCCGGCGAGACTCTCTACATCTATGCCCCGCTGGCCCATCGTCTCGGCCTGTTCACCATAAAGACCGAGCTTGAAGACCTCAGCTTCAAGTATGAGCATCCGGCTGAATACGAGCGCATCGCCGGGCTGATCAAGCAGAGCGAAGAGCGCCGCAACTCGATCTACAACGACTTCTCGGCTCCGATCAAAGACAGCCTCGCCAAGATGGGTCTGCACTATGAGGCCAAGGCGCGCCTCAAGAGTGTCTACTCCATCTGGCGCAAGATGGAAACCAAGCATGTGCCCTTTGAGGAGGTCTACGATCTCTATGCCATGCGCATAATCTTTGACTGCGACGATCCGGCTCAGGAAAAAGCCATCTGCTGGCAGATATATTCGGCCATCACCGACCTTTACCGCCTGCATCCCGACCGCACCCGCGACTGGATCTCGGCTCCGAAAGCCAACGGCTATCAGGCTCTGCATCTGACCGTGATGGGACCCGACGGCAACTGGATCGAAGTGCAGATACGCTCCCGCCGCATGGACGAAATCGCCGAAAAAGGATTTGCCGCCCACTGGAAATATAAGATCGGAGGCAACTCCGACGAAGAGAGCGAGCTCAACGTGTGGCTGCGCACCATCAAGGATATCCTCGACGACCCCAACCCCAACGCCATTGACTTTCTCGACACCCTGAAGCTCAACCTCTTCGCTTCAGAGATAGTGGTGTTCACACCCAAAGGCGAGCTGATAACCCTGCCGATGGGAGCCACGGTGCTCGATCTGGCCTACAGCCTGCACTCGCAGCTGGGCGACAAATGCATCGCCGGCAAGGTCAACCATAAGCTCGTGCCCCTGAGCCATCGCCTGAGTTCGGGCGATCAGGTAGAGGTGCTCACCTCCCACAGCCAGACACCCAAACCCGAGTGGCTCAACTTCCTTGCCACCGCCAAGGCCAAGACACGTCTGCGCGCCGCCCTCCGCCGCATCCAGCAACCCGACATAGAGAAAGGCCGCGCAATATTGGCCGATTTCCTCGCCGAGCGCGGCGTGGAGGCCTCCAACGAGGTCATAACCAAGATGATGGCCTACTATCATCTCACCACCCGCGACGATCTATACCTGCGTCTGGGGCGCGATGAGATCTCGCTCGACGGATATATCCTGCGCGAGGGTCCGGCCCCCGACAAGAGCCTGCTCAAGAAGATCCTCCGCTTCAGGCGCCGCAAGGATCAGCCGGCAGCCGACAATGCCGCCGAAGGCCAGACCGTCATCACCCCCGCCGAGATAAAGACCAAAGAGACCTATCTGCTGAGATGCGGCGAAGATGAGCAGAACTTCGTGTTTCCCGATTGCTGCCGCCCCATCCCCGGCGACGATGTCATGGGCTACATCAACGACCTGGGGCAGGTGGAAGTCCATTCGCTCACTTGTCCGCGGGCTCAGGTGCTCAAGGCGAGCTACGGCAACCGCATCCTCGCCACCCGCTGGGACGTGGTGCAGCAGAAGTTCCGCGCCGAGATACTCATACGCGGCATCGACCGCCACGGCATCCTCTCGGAGCTCACCGCCATGATCTCAACTCAGCTTGGCATCGACATACGCGCACTCAACATAGCCGCACGCAACGAAGTGTTTGAGTGTAGGCTCGGAGTCATGGTGGAAGACCGCAACGCCATCGAGGAGCTGTGTGCAAAAGTAAAGAAAATCAAGGGCGTCAAGAGCGCCGTCAGAGTCTCTTAACCCTCCTGACCTGAAAGATGAAAATTTCGCCTTCAACATCCCGACATATCGAAACCGCCCACAACATAGCCTCGACGCTCCTGAGCAAATCGTGGCTCAAATGGGTCATGCTCGGCATCTCGATCGTATTGATCGCCTACTGCATGCCGCGCAAATCGACCAGCAACTACAGCTACGAGGAAGGGCGCCCCTGGAACTACTCGCTCCTCACCGCCCCGTTTGATTTCGCCGTAAGGCCCGACTCGGCCTACGTCAGGGCCGCCAAGGACAGTATCAACCGTGTGTTTGAACCGATCTACAAGCGCAATGCCTCCGCCGATAAGATCCTGCTGGCCGAAGTGAGCCGTCGCATCGAAGACAACGACAAGATCAACCTCACTCCCGGCGAGCGCAACAAGCTGCTCGGAGCCATCCGTAAAGTGACCGAAGGCGGAATCGTCAGCACCGAGACATACGCCGACATCCGCGCAGGGCGCCTAAAAGCCGTCAGGATGATCCACAACAACACAACCGTCTCGATCCCAACATCCAACTATCTCTCGGCCCGGGCCGCCTACAGTCGCATCGACTCGCTTCTCTCCGACTCGCGCTACCGCGATGCCATTGTCGAAATGCACCTCCCGGAGCTCCTGCAACCCAATGTGGTGCTCGACACCGTAACCAACTCGCGTATGCTTGAGGAGCGCTACCGCGTGGCCACCGCCTCATCCAAGGTCTACGTCAAGGGCGAGCGTATCATCGATCGAGGCGAGGTGGTCGACGGAGAGAAGATCCTCGCTCTCAAATCATTCGAGGCCGAGATAGCCGAGCGCGGCACGGCCGACCAGACCTCAGCCTTCATCCCTGCATTCGGCCGGTTGCTCTATCTCCTGCTGCTGTTCGGCAGCCTCTATGCCTTCCTCTACATTTACCGTCGCGACTACTTCCAGAAGCCCCGCATCGTGGCCTTCATCATGATGATGGTGACCGGATTCATTCTCTTCGGGCTGCTCATGAGCGCCACATTCCCCTCTGGCCTCTATCTCGTGCCCTTCACGATGGTTGCCATCATCACGCTCGTGTTTCTCGACTCCCGCGCCGCCTTCTTCGTCTACAACGTCACGATACTCGGCTCGGCGGTCGTGGCCACTTTCCCGCTCGAATTCATATTCCTGCAGTGGGTGGCCGGTGTCATGGCCGTCAACTCAATCCGCGAACTCTCCAAGCGCTCCGAGCTGATCCGCACGGCTCTGCTCGTGTTTGCCACTTACTCGCTCAGCTTCGTGGCGATGGAGATAATCCAGAGCGGCACACTGGCCCATATTGGGGTGAGGATGTTCGGCTATTTCGCCATCAACTCCGTATTCATCTCCTTTGCTTACATTCTGGTTTTCGTGCTCGAAAAGATCTTCGGATTCACCTCCCGAGTGACCCTCGTCGAGCTCTCCGACATCAACCATCCCCTGCTCAAGGAGCTCTCGGAAGAGTGTCCGGGCACCTTCCAGCACTCGATGGCTCTGTCCAATCTCGCCACCGCCGCCGCCAACCGCATCGGTGCCAAAGTGCAGCTCGTCAGAGCCGGCGCCCTCTATCACGATATCGGCAAGCTGGCCAACCCGGCCTTCTTCACCGAAAACCAGCATGGTGTCAACCCCCACGATGCCCTCGACCCCCTGCAGAGCGCCAAGATCGTGATCGGCCATGTGAGCGAAGGCCTGCGCCGCGCCGAGAAAGCAAAACTCCCCTCCGTGCTGCGCGACTTCATCGTCCAGCACCATGGCGCCGGCACCGCCCGCTACTTCTACACCACCTATTGCAATGCCCATCCCGGCGAATATGTCGACCCGGCCCCCTTCACCTATCCCGGAGTCAACCCCACCACACGCGAGGCCTCCATCCTGATGATGGCCGACGCCGTGGAGGCGGCCTCGCGCTCGCTCTCGGATCACTCCCCGCAAGCCATAGCCAACCTCGTCAACAAGATCATCGACACTCAGGTGAAAGAAGGTCTCCACAACGATTCGCCCATCTCCTTCCGCGATATCCGCGATATCAAGGACACGTTCATATCCCGGCTCAGGACGATGTTTCACGGACGCATCCCCTATCCCGAACGCAAATCCCAACCCACACCCCCGACACCCTCAGATCAAGACAGCAAACAAGACTGAAACCCTCTCTCCGCCCATGCGTTTACTACTGACCATCACCCTCCTGCTCATATCTCTGGCGCCACTGAGATCACAGACACTCATGGACAACCTGCCATGCGAGCGCCCCGATATCGACTCCATCTACATCGAGATCACCGACCGCACCTCTCCATTCTATTATCCCCGCCTGATGGAGGAGTTTGAGAGAAACGACACGGTGATGAAACTCGACAAATACCGCCGCCTCTATCTCGGAGCCATGCTTGCCGAAGACTATGACGCCTACCGTCCGTCGGCCTACCGGGCCTCCGATCCGTCATCGCTCCTTAACCACACTATGCTCACCCGGGCCGAGTGCGACACCATCATCTCCTATGCCACCGCCGTCCTGGCCGACAACCCCTTCGATATGGTCCAGATGCTGAATCTATCCAAAGCCCTGCGAGCCCGCGGACGCACCTCGCTCGCCGATATCTGGAACTACAAGGTGAGGATGCTTCTCATGGCTATCCTTTCGACAGGGACGGGTGTTGACGAGGAGAATGCATGGTATGTCATCGAGCCCCAGCACGAATACATCCTCATCAACGCTCTGGGTCTGACGGCCAAGAAACACATCTTCATCGAGCCCTGCTACGAATATATCTCAGTAGCCGACGCCTCGGGCCGCGATCTCGGCGGATTCTACTTCAACATAGCCACCCCCCTCGAAGAATACTGGCGCAAGCACCCTCAGGAGTGATCTCCGCGCCCCATCATCACATACCTCATTTCAAGTCATAAACCATGAGACTCTTAGCTTCACTGCTGACGGCAGGAATCATGTCGCTTCCCACACTCAATGCCGCCCCGGCATCTGCTCCGGCCGATACTCTGACACTCCCCTCGCCCCTCATCCCGACTCCGATGAAGGTTACTGTCGCAACCCCCGGCGGCGACGGACCATATCCCGTGCTTTATCTCCTCAACGGCTACGGGGGCGACTACCGCAAGTGGCCTGAACTTGTCGACATCGACTCTGTGGCACGCGAGAGGCAGATGATAGTGGTGTGTCCGTCAGGACTCAACAGCTGGTACTGGGACTCGCCCGCACAGCCCGACATGAAGATGGAGAGCTTCATCACCCAACAACTCGTGCCGGCCATCGACTCGCTTTATCCGACCATCCCCGCCCCGCAGTCAAGAGCCATAACCGGCTTCAGCATGGGCGGCCACGGAGCCCTCTGGCTTGCGATGCGCCATCCCGACATCTGGCTTCATGCAGGAGCCACGAGCGGCGGCGTCGACATCCGCCCCTTTCCCGGCTCATGGAGCATGGCCAAGTGGCTCGGTGCCCGCGATTCTGTGCCCGAAGTCTGGGACTCGCACACCGTCATGACACTGGCCCAGACCATGCCCGACTCAGTGCTCCGCTCGCTCGACATATTCTTTGACTGCGGCACCGACGACTTCTTCTACGGTGTCAACTGCGCTCTTGACTCCACACTGTCGGCCCGGCGCATCCCCCATACCTATGCCACTTATCCCGGCGCCCACACCGGCCCCTACTGGAGCAAGTCGATCCATCCGCAGATAGATCACTTTGCAAAAACCATCTCACGCAACACCACCAAATCAGCCATGACACTGGACTTCGCCTCACCCCGCATGAAACTCTTTCTTCCCGACCCGGCCGTGGCCACAGGCCGCGCTATAGTGTGCTGTCCGGGAGGAGGATATTCAAAAGTGGCAGCCGAGCACGAAGGCTACGCCTGGGCTCCCTTCCTCAACAGTCTCGGGATTGCTCTGGCAGTAGTGGACTACGATCTGCCCGGAGGCGACAGAACCATCCCGATGGCCGACATCGAAAAGGCCTTCGCCATCCTCACCGACAGCGCAGCCCAATGGCACATCAACCCCGACGATATAGGCATAATGGGCTTCTCGGCCGGCGGTCACCTCGCCTCGACAATGGCTACACACCCGCAGGGTGCATGCAAGCCGGCATTCCAGATACTTTTTTATCCGGTGATCTCGCTTGACGAGAAGATCACCCATGCCGGCACTCGCCGCGGATTTTTAGGCGACAAGCCCTCGGCCAGACTCGTCAGGGAATGGTCGGGCGACAAGGCCGTGACTCCTGCCACTCCCCCGGCATTCATTGTCCTGAGCGGCGACGACCGCTCCGTGCCGCCGGTCAACAGCCTCAACTATTATTCGGCCCTTATAGATGCAGGAGTCCCCGCCGAGTTGATAATATTTCCCGACGGGGGCCACGGATGGGGTTTCAAACCTGACTCGCCCCACCACGACGCGCTGCTCAGCGCCCTGGGCGCCTATCTCTCACGCTGACGCGGCAGATGGATCAGGCTACGCATTTGATGCCGAGCCATACCATCAGAAGACCGAGGGCTACGGAAGGCACTATGTAGCAAATGAATTTCAACCATTCTCCCTTCTGGATCATTGCGAAACTGTCGTGGCTGAAAGAGGAGAATGTAGTGAAGCCTCCGCAAAAACCGGAGATAAGGAGCGCATTTACAAGCGGGCTCATGTCATGGCGGGTCCAGAGGCCGACAAATATACCGATGATAAAACATCCGATTACATTGACTGCAAATGTACCGGCGGGATATTTGTCACCGAAGAGTTTCTTTCCGGCCACGCCGGTGAGATAACGTCCGCAGGTGCCGGCAAATCCGCCCAAACCTGCTATAAGCATATATTGGATAATCATAGTAGTCAATAATTTAAAGGTTTAGGCATTTTGAGTTGTTGAGGCGGGCTTGCGTATGCATGCGGCTCCGAGGGCTACCATCGCGATACCGAACACCAGGCTTGTCACCATGTAGAATACGAACATTCCGCCATCGCCTTTCTCCAGAAGTGAAATCATATCGTCGGAGAAAGAGGAGAATGTGGTCAGGCCGCCACAGAAACCTGTGATCCAAAGGAGGTTTGCGGTCTTGCTCAGCTTTCCGGTCTTATTGAGATAGCCGTAGAGCATACCGATGATTATACACCCGACCATATTGGCCATGAATGTTCCCAATGGGAAAGAGAGGTGGCAGATGGCCGCTCCCAACTTATCCGAAAGGAAACGTAGACAGGTGCCTAAGAAGCCTCCGGCACCGGCAATCATTGTAGATTTAAACATATCGAAGGAATTTTTATATTCTTATAAGGTTTGATAGTCTATTGTTGCAACATCCTATCCCTACGATATGTTCAATCGTCAGATTGCGGGTGCCGATGCTCACGATAGCTCAAACGGGGATCTCCCCCCGTGAGCTGGAGTTCCGTCAGACGTTGAAGAGGAAGTGGAGGATGTCGCCGTCTTTCACAACATACTCCTTGCCCTCGACGCCCATCTTGCCGGCTGCGCGCACGGCAGCTTCCGAGCCGAGCTCCACAAAGTCTTCATATTTGATGACCTCGGCGCGGATAAAGCCCTTCTCGAAATCGGTATGGATGATGCCGGCGCATTTCGGAGCCTTGGAGCCACGCAGGAATGTCCAGGCCCTCACTTCGTCGGGGCCGGCGGTGAAGTAGGTCTGAAGATCGAGCAGCGAATAGGCCGCCCGGATCAGACGGCTCACACCGCTTTCGGTCAGGCCGATCTCAGCCAGAAATTCCTGACGCTCCTCCCATGTGTCGAGCTCGGCTATATCAGCCTCGGTAGCGGCAGCAACTATGAGCATCTGTGCGTTCTCTCCCTCGATCGCTTTGGCTACGGCTTCGGTGTAGGCGTTGCCAGTGGCGGCTGAGGCATCGTCGACATTGCACACATATAGCACCGGCTTGGAGGTGAGCAGGAACAGCTCGCGGGCAAATTTCTGCTCGTCGACGGTCTCGTGCTCGACCGACCGTGCAGGCAGGCCGCGGTCAAGGGCATCCTTGATCCGTGCCAGCACCTCATATTGCATCTTGGCCGTCTTGTCGCCGCCGGTCTGAGCCTGCTTCTGTGTTTTGGCAATGCGGCTCTCGACAGTCTCAAGATCCTTCAGGAGGAGCTCGGCATCGATGATCTCCTTATCGCGGACAGGATCGACCGAGCCGTCAACATGAGTTATATTATCATCATCGAAGCAGCGCAGGACATGGATAATGGCATCGGTCTCGCGGATATTGGCCAGGAATTTATTGCCGAGACCCTCGCCCTTGCTCGCACCCTTCACCAGACCGGCTATATCGACGATCTCAACCGTGGCAGGGACAACAGAGCGGGGCTGACACATCTCGACAAGTTTGGTCAGACGGTCGTCGGGCACGGTTATGACGCCGACATTAGGCTCTATCGTGCAGAAAGGGAAATTGGCCGACTGGGCTTTGGCGTTGCTCAGACAGTTGAAAAGAGTTGACTTGCCTACATTCGGGAGGCCTACTATGCCGCATTGGAGTGCCATGATTATATGCTGAAATGGGGAGGTGAAACTGTTTTATTAATTGTTGAATATCTGCTTGATGGCGTAGTGGATGTCGCGCATGAGCGCACGGGCCGGAGTGATGATTGGCCTGAACGGCTCGGCACCTATGGGAGTGAACAGACTCAGGGCGCCAGGATGACAGCTGATCTCTATGGATGATCCGAGCTCATGCGGCTCGCCGTCGAGATGTGCCGGACCCGGGGCGTTGCGCTCAATGGTGACTTCGCTTGCCTTGAAAGTGTCGATGAGCATATTCCGCTCGATAAAACCTGTCAGGAGGTCTACCCCGACCAAGGCGGTGGTGAGCGGTGAGCCCGAATGTACGATCGTCACGTCGAGAAGGCCGTCGGTCATCGAAGCGCTGGGGGCTATATAGGCGTTGTTGCCATACTGGGAGGCATTGCACACCGCCACAAGAAAGGCCTTGTCGCTCACAACTTTGCCGGCGGCGCGGATGGTGTATCTCTCCGGATGATACGACAGGTATTCCATAAAGGTGTCGCGCAGATAGGTGAGGCGCCCGCGGCGCTGCTCTTTATCGAACTTGGCCGACACGGCAGCGTCAAACCCTACTCCGAAAGTGCAGAAGAAAGGCGATCCGGCGGCGGTGCCGTAGTCGCAGCGCTCGATATGGCCGGTGGCTATGATATCTACCGCGCCCGCAGGGTCGATAGGTATGTTGAGATGGCGTGCGAGACCGTTGCCTGAGCCACACGGAATGATGCCGAGGGCTGTGGATGTGTCGACCAGCGCGGCCGCTGTCTCGTTGACAGTGCCGTCGCCCCCCGCTGCAATCACTGCCGTAAAGCCTTTGGCCGCGGCTTCGGAGGCAAGGAGGCTCGCCGAGCCGCGCCCGGTGGTGTAGGCCACTTCTGGCATGAATCCGAGGCGTGAGGCTACGAGATCGGTTATACCGCTTTTGGAGTCGGTTCCCGCTTTTGGGTTGATGATGAGAAGTGTCTTTGTGCTGTCCATTTGTGACTGCAAAATTAGCGATTATTGTTGTAACTTCGGCCAAAATCCCTACCTTTGCACCAAACGACCCGTCACAATCCCCTCATGTCCCGGCATTTTCTGTCAAATCTCCAGTGTTTCGGCCGCCGCCACCCGGCCATTGCCGCCATGATAGTGACGGCTGTGTTGCTCATCGGCCCCGCTATCCTGACGCCGTTCAACACAAAAGGGGAGCCGCGCGAGGCCATAGTGGCCCTGTCGATGCTCCTGAGCGGCGACTGGATCCTTCCCGTCAGTTTCGGTGGCGACATCCCCTACAAACCTCCGTTTCTCGCATGGCTGATAGCTCTCGTCTCGCTTCCGGCAGGTCATGTCACTGAGTTTACCTCCCGGCTGCCTGCCATCCTCGCCTGCATGGCTCTGTCCGGGACGGTCGCCTCGTTCGCACGCAAGGATATGGGATGGAGCGGCAGCCGCGCTTTTGCCGCAGCCATAGCGACGGTCACCACCGTCGAGGTGTGGCGCAGCGGAGGGGTATGCCGTGTCGATATGGTGCTTACGGCGGCCATCACCGGCGCCTGTGTGACCCTCTACCGGTTTGCCATCCGCGGTGGAGCTGCCCGGTTTGCCGGGGCCGTGGCACTGATGACCATTGCGGTGCTCACAAAGGGTCCCGTCGGGATGGTGCTTCCATGCCTTATCACCGCAGTCTGGGCCTTTACCGCGCGCCTCGGCAGCCGTAGACTCATCACCCTTGCCGCGCTCGTGGCTCTGGCAGCAGTCCTTAGCCTCGCCATCCCCGCATGGTGGTATATCGAGGCTTATTCGCGGGGCGGCCACCGCTTTCTCGATCTGGCACTTGAGGAGAATTTCGGACGCATGACCGGCACCATGAGCTATGCGAGCCATCTCAATCCCTGGTGGTATAATCTCCAGACCCTTGCCGCCGGAATGTTGCCCTATACCCTCCTCGCCCTCATGGCTCTGGCAGCTGTCAGGCGTCCGCTGAGCGTCGGGTGGCGGGGAGCCGGCAGGGCAGCGCGTCTGGCAGTGGCAGTCTGCGCGGTGACGCTCGTGTTCTACACCATTCCCGCAAGCAAGCGCAGCGTCTATCTGCTGCCCATGTATCCCTTTCTTTCAATAGGGATCATTAACCTATGGTTCTGGCTCACCGAAGGGCGCGGGCACAAGATCGCTGCCATCTTCAGCGCCATCATCGGCCTCGTAGGCGTCCTTGCCGCGGTGGCTCTCATCGCCGCACCTTTTCAGCCGTGGATTTCGGGCATGAGCCTGTGGCTCTGCTGGCCCTGCGCACTGCTCACCGCCTCGGCTGTCGCGGCGCTTCGTCGTCGCCGTCGGTCGGTAAGCCGTGTTTTAGGAGTCATTGTCTCAATCTATATCTCGGCCGGTCTGGCCATTCTGCCACCTGTAGCGGAAGCCAAGACCGACCGCAATCTTGCCGAGGCTATCGAGGCCGCTGTGCCTACGGGCCAAACCGTGTGGCAGCTCATCCCCGAAGACCCGCTGCTGCGCTATTACACTGCCGCTTTCTATATGGCCGACCGCATCCGTCTGCTTCCCGACTCCATCCCCGGATCAGACGGCTGGCTCCTTGCCGCGCCTGACGATGCACAGGCCTACGCCGCGTCCCGTCCAGGCATCATCATCACTCCCGTATATGACAAAGCCCGGAGCTGCGACACGCGCCGCCCCGTGACTCTCTACCGCCTTACCCTCACCACCTCCAACCAAACTCCTTTCTGACCGTGAAATACCGTATCCTCCTGCCCATCCTGCCCGTGGCCGCCCTGCTGTGGCCCGCAACCGCCTCCTGCACCGGAAACGAAAAGACAACCGATGCCGACGGCTACACCCTCATCTGGCACGACGAATTTGACAACGCCGACCAGACCTACCCATCCATGTCGGCCTACGAGATCCCGGTCCGCAGGCCGGGCGTAGCATGGGCACGTTTCATCTCAGCGCGCAAAGACCTGATGGTCATATCCGACGGTGTGCTCCACATGTACTGTCGGCCCAATCCGGAGGGTGAGCGCACGGAGCAGAATCCCGGCGAGATGGTGAGCGGCGCCATACAGACCAAGGGACGCTTCTCGTTCAACTGCGGCCGCGTCGAAGCCCGCATCCGTGTCGACGGTTACCGGGGCTCATTCCCCGCTTTCTGGCTGATGCCCGACAGCCAGCCCGGCGGATGGCCAACAGGCGGCGAGATAGACATCTTCGAGTCTATCAACGACGAAGACATGGCCTACGCAACCCTCCATGCCGGTCTGGAAGCCAATCAGGATCTAAACACCCCCGGCTACCGCGTCCCGGTAGACATCGACGGCTGGCACGTCTACGGCCTCGAATGGACCCCCGACTCGATGAGCTTCACCATCGACGGCACGGTGCGCGGCACCGTGAGCCGGTCAACCGTCAGAGATGGCGTGTGGCCCTTTGAAAAGAGCAACTTCTATATCATCCTCAATCAGAGCGTTGGCAAAGAGGGAGGCTGGGCAGCAGCCCCCGACACCACCCACACCTATCTCACCGAAGTTGACTGGGTAAGGGTCTATCAGCGTCCCGGCCAAGCCTCCGAAGGAGCCGCCACCTCCCCCACCCCGGTGGAATAACACGCCCCAAAATCCCCTCAAAGAGGACACTTTTCGACAAA
>CAYWWE010000069.1:0-12598 GCA_964461785.1 uncultured Bacteroides sp. | reverse complement strand
AACCTTCTGATCCGTAGTCAGATGCTCTATTCAGTTGAGCTAAGGAGCCATCATTTAGTTTGACCGACGCCCTCCGGTGCCGTTTGCGGTTGCAAAGTTACGCACTTTTTTATGTGTCACCAAATTTTTGACGATTTTTTTTCGTCAAAGCCTCAATTATCCCCTGAGATCATCGATATCCGGCCTACTCGTCGATCGAATAGTTAATGAAATCTATCAGCGGCTTGAGCGGACGGAGTGCTTCGGCAGTGCGCTCGGGCCATGCCGGATCGAGCCACCACTTGCGACCGAGCGGACGATACTTGCCATACTCTTTAAGCCTCAGCAACTCGGCCTGCGGATGATTGCGCTCCCAGCCCTTGGGGATTGTCTTGAGCGATTCGCCACACCATCCCGGATAATACTTTTCAAGCTCTGGCTCGGTGATAATCTCCGTAAATTCCTCGATATTGTCAACGATAGCATGGCGCAGCTTTGACAACACGGGAGACGGCGGACAATATACCCCGCCATAAAGGCCGGATTCGGCTCCGGCACCTTCACGCCCGATATGAATATAATATCCGGCATAGGGATCCTGACGGCCACGCGGGCCGAAAGCAGCCGAGAAATATGTCTTATAAGGAGTCTTGTCGGGCGAAAAACGAGTGTCGCGCGCAAAACGGTAGGCAGCCCTGCGGGGATCATCGGGCCCGCAGGCCGGTTCCCATTCCTTGACATGAGCGAGCAGCCTGCCGAGATCGTCGAGCCATGCGGCACGCAGGTCATCATATCTGCGGCGATTGTCGCTGAGCCACTGCCGGGTGTTGTTTTCAGCAAGCTCGTCGAAGAAGCCGAAAAGCTCCTTCATATAATATTGTCCGCTCATCTTATATCCTCCCACTCAACGTCTACGATCTGGCTCTCGGCCACAAAGCTCTCTGTCGATTTCGTGTCGGCCTCAGCATCGCCTGTCTCGGCATATATCTCTTCATATTCCACATATTCACCCACCGAGGGATCAATGCGTTTTTTTCGGACAGGCTGAGAAGATGAGGATGCCGATGAAGCCGATGATCCGTATCCACCGAATCCCGTCGGATCCATTCCGCCAAAAGCAGAGTTGTAGGCCTTGCGGGCCTGAGAGGTTATCTTACGGCTCACCCACCATCCGAGCAGACGCATGATCAGACGTCCGATCAGGGGCAGGGAGAAAAAAATCAGAATGATTGCAAGTATGTAAAGCACAGTATAAGAAATCAGTGTAAATAAAAGAAAACTTTATTCCTTAGCACCTACGGCCGACATAAGGATGTAGAACAGGATAGTCCACATCAATCCGGGGAGGCCTGAGGTGAGCAGGAACATAACGGCCGCGATGATCAGCACATAACGTCTGAAATTTTCACGCCAGCCAAAAGTCTTGAATTTGAGCGAGGTCATTCGCAGCGAGCTCATCATGAGCAGACTCTCGCAGAGGATGATCATCGCCACAACCCACATGGGCGGACAGCCATGAGCGGCAATCCACGCCGTCATGCCGATCCAGAAGATTGCATTGGCAGGGATAGGCAGGCCGGTAAATGTGGTGGCCTGTCCGGGATCGATATTGAATCGGGCCAGACGCAGGGCTCCGCACACAGCGATCAGAAGCGAAACAATGGCCCACCAAGTAAATCCGCCGGCTGCCTCGGTGATGGCCGTGTAGACCATAGCCGTAGGAGCGAGACCGAAGCTGACCAGGTCTGAAAGCGAGTCGAGCTCACGCCCCATGTCCGAGTAGGCGTGGAGCAGGCGCGCCATGGCTCCATCGGCAAAATCAAATATCGCGGCGGCTCCAATAGCAATAAACGACCATTGGAAGCCTGTCAGCCCTCCGATCGGCTGCGAACCGTGGAGCGCGAGGATTATCGCAACTGCCCCGCTGACAAGATTGAGGCAGGTGATTGTATTGGGTATATATGATGTGATTCTCACTTTTTCAGAGGAAATGAAGGATCGGGATTCTTGGCCATCCGCGCCACGGGGGTGACACCGCCGGTAGTCTTATCGCCCAACTTCACATATATCTCGGTGTCAAGCGGCAGATAGATATCAACCCTTGAACCGAATTTGATGAAGCCCATGTGGTCTTCGATCGACGCTTCGATGCCCGGCTCGGCATAAGTCACTATGCGGCGCGCCACGGCACCGGCAATCTGCCTCACGAGCACTTTCTGGCCGTTGGTGGCACGGATAAGCACCGTCGAGCGCTCGTTTTCGGTGCTCGACTTCGGTAGATAGGCTCCCATAAACCGACCCGGATGGTGACGCACCAGAAGGACCTCACCGTCGACCGGAAACCAGTTGGCATGGACATTAAGAATGGACATGAACACCGAGAGCTGCTTGCAGCGGCATTTCAGGCACTCGGGCTCATAGACCTCTTCGAGAGCCACGACAGTGCCGTCGGCGCTCGAGATGACCACACGCTCGCGGTCGCCCGTGAAATGACGGCGTGGAGAGCGGAAGAAATTCACAACGAGGAGATAGACCACAGCCGAAACGACCGAAAACACAATAGGTATCGCCATCGGCCTGATAAACATCCAAGCCGATGCATTGACCACTGCCAGAATAAACAGCAGCAGAATGAGGATATTAGTCCCTTCGCGATGTATTTTGACTCTCATCTGTTCGTTTCGACAAAAGCGGTCTTTACCGTCTAACGTGCAAAGATACGCTAATTTTTTTATTCCTCAAACTATAGAGACAAATTCACAACCAATGAAACAAGATCCAAATAGGATTACTAAACAAATTGGTTATGCTTTAATCTCTGATCCCAATACGTTTATATTTTTTATTGGCAACATCAATCCACTTTGGTTGATAAGACAGTTCTTGCATAATCGGTTCAAATTTCGTACCTTCGCATAATAAAAGCAGATTCATTATGGCAATACCAATTAAAACAGTACCCATACTCTCCGGCAAAATCGCGGATGACTTCATACGGAAAGCAGAGGAGCGAGAAAGAAACCCCGCTCCCGGTCTCTCTCCAGAACAGGAGGAACGTATCGCCAGAGTGATGAAACAGATGCACGAATTTCGGTTCCCATGGGAAAAGAAATGACGGAACAAAAGTTTATTCTTGAAGAAAAATGTCAGTTGGCACGGGTAACTCAGGAGGTACTGGATTACTGTCGGCCCTTCACCTGTGGAGACGATGATCTTGATGATTTTTTCGCCAACAATGCCGTAGCCTATGAAAAGGAGCTTATGGGCAAGACTTACTGCTGGGTCTTACGCGATGATGTCACCAAAATTGTCGGAATGATTACTCTTGCCAATGCAGGTATTCAGACCACTCATCTTCAGAATCATCCACGCCGGAAACTCAACAACCTTATTCCATATAATAAACAGGGGCGCACATATCCCGGTGTATTGATTGGCCGTCTTGGTGTCAGCGTTGACTTTCAAGGTTCACAATATCGTGCCGGGGCTCAAATAATGGATTTTATAAAAGATTGGTTCAGAAGCTACGATAACAAAACGGGGTGTAGGTTCGTTTTGGTTGACGCCGTGAATAACGACCATGCCATAAGATATTACGAACGTAACGGATTCAGACCGTTATTTCCAAGGATCAATGACGAAAAAACTTTTTATCATATCCCTGAATCGGATATCCTGCGCACAAGAATGTACTATTACGACTTATTGTAATCACCCTCCCACTTCTATAGACATGGGGCACACAAAAGATGACATTATCAAACCCGATAATGAGTAGGAGCTCCACTTCAGGTCAGAATTCAAAAAGGCCGGGCCGTCGGGACGCTGTGAGTGCGTCTGCCGACGGCCCGGCCGTCAATCCAATTATTCTGCCGGGTCTCTTATTCCGTGCGGAGATACTTCACGGGGTTGGCACGGGCAACGCGCCGCGAGTTGAGAATGACAACAATAAGCACAAGCAGGACAATGATGATGAGGCACAGGAGCATGATGAAGGGGCCGAGCGAAACCTGCGAGGTGAACTGCGAGAGCCACTTCCGGCCCACGAGCATGGCCGATATGCCACCAAGGAGAAGCGCCGGGAGCGCAACACGCAATATATCGAAGCAGAACAGCTGCATAACTTTCATGGTCGATGTGCCGTTGACTTTGCGGATCGCAATCTCGCGCGTGCGACGCTGCACTTCGTCGGATGTGTAACCGATCAGGCCCAAAAGAGCTATGAAGAGGATGGCCAGGCCGGCTATCATTACCAGTTTGCCGAAGTTCTTCACCTCACTGTTGTAGCGGGCATCGAGATAGGGGCCTAACGGAACGAGCACACCGGTAAACTCAGGCAACCTCTGCTTTATAAGACTCTGCACCACGGCAAGCGACTCCGGGTTCATGTCGGCGAAGCGGATATAAAGATGAGACTGTGCTCGCTGGCTGGGGAACATTACCGCCGGCCGCAGATCGGACCCCGCTTCTGAGTAGCTGCCTCGCTGCATATTCTCGACCACGCCGCAGATGGTAAACTCTATAGGAGTGTTTCCGTCCCAGTGTTCGGTAATAAACAGAGTCTTATCGATGAGATTATCGTCCTGAAGGTTGAAATATTTCTGCATCACGCCTATCATGCGCTCCTCCACTATAATCTGGTTGACTGTGGAGTCGACATTCTCGTCGAAGGTATGTCCCTGCACGAATTTAATGCCCATCACGTCAAACAGATCAGGATTGACATAATACAGGTCAGCCACATTATAAGTTATATCGGGATCGGAAGTCCAGATATTGTTGCCCGATGACCTTTCTGTGATATCGCTGTAAGACGAGCTCACGCCCTCGACCTCGGGCAGCTCCTTCAATGCTTCGATGAGGGAGGCGCGCTCCGAACGCTTCATATATGCATTGAGCATCGCAATGTTTTCGGTTTCGTAGCCGCGGTCGCTACCCGCCATCAGATTATACTGGCGCATGATGAGGCTCAGGATGCATATCATTGCACCCGAGGCAAAGAACTCCACGGCGAGGAAGGCGAGCTTCCATAAGCGGCGGCTGCGCGGATTGGTGCGGAACACATGCACCACCGGAGTGCGGCAGTAGAGCCACGCGGGAATAACTCCCGTGATGACGAGGAGCAGCAGGCACACGGCTCCTTCGACCCACCACACGCCCCCTACGCTCAGGAGCTGCTCGGCTGTGTAGCCCATAAGCTGCGTAACGGTGTCTGACATGGCAAGCACTATAAGCACCGCCAGAACCATTGACACGGCAAGGAAGAAGATGCTCTCGCCCATGATGCGTGCAAAGATCTTGGCGCGCCCCGTGCCGTAGCATTTGCGTATGGCCATCTCCTTGGAGCGGCTGTTGACCTGACCGAGCACGATGAGCAGGTAGTTGAGCGATGAAATAAACAGGATCAGGATGGCCAGGAGCGAAAGCATCCACAAAATGGTGGATGCACCGCCGGCCTCCTTGTGGAAGTCGGAATAGGGATGAGCCTTAATAGCATAGCCTGACTTCTCAACATCCTCCTCGCCTACATTGTCCTTGAGCATCTGATCGAAATAGGGCTCAAGATCCCGGGGCTTCGCACCCTTTGCCAGGCGGACAAAGCTGAAGTAGCGGTCGTTGCCGCGCCAGTTCTCGCGGCCATCATGAGTGAAATCGCCTATACCGGCAAGCGACAATATAATATTATTTTCCAGCGATGAATTGATCGGGAAATCCTCGTACACGCCACCGATGGTGAAGGTATACTCCTTGCTAAGCGAAGGGATGGTGAAGGTCATTCCAACCGGATTGCCCCCGATCTTTTCGGCGATCGATCGGGGTATCATGCAGTGGGCCGGCACAGCGAGAGCCGTGTGTGGGTCGCCCGCAACAATGGGGCGGGTCAGCACGTCGAAAAAGCAGCTGTCGGCCAGGATGACGCCCTCATAGCCCAGCTGACGTCCGTCGTCGAGTGTGAGATCCACGTCTGCGCCGAGGAAGTCGGTGAAGCGGGTGGCGCTCTCCACGGTCGGCGCATAGTTCTTTGCGCCAGGAGCGATAGCGCCCGAAGTCCTTTTATATTCCTTGTACTCATCATTCTGGACAAAGCTCTCCCAGAGGATAAATACGCGGTCGCTGTCGGGATAGAATGTGTCGAAGGTTTCCTCTACATAAATTTTGGCCACGAGAATGAATCCGATAGCCAGACCCGCCGTGAGGCAGAGGATCTTGATCAGGTTGCGGCGGAGGTCGGATGTGAAGAATCTCATCATGGCCGTCAGAGTTTATGGTTGAGGTTTTCTACTATCTGGCCGTCGAAGAGATTGATGATATAGTCGGCGTGGGCGGCGTCCTTCTGCGAGTGCGTAACCATGATGATGGTCGAGCCCTCGCTGTGGAGCCGGTCGAGGATGGCCATTACCTCGGCGCCGTTTTTCGAGTCGAGATTGCCGGTGGGCTCGTCGGCCAGGATCAGGCCGGGACGGCTCACTATGGCTCTGGCGATGGCCACGCGCTGCTGTTGACCACCCGATAGCTGAGAGGGATGGTGGCCTCCGCGGTGGGAAATGCCCATGCTCTTCATGGCTTCCTCCACACGAGCCTTCTTCTCGCTGCGCGAGAGGGGCAGATTGTTGAGCGGGAGCATGATGTTGTCACGCACATTCATGTCGTCGATCAGATTGAACGACTGGAAGATGAACCCGATCTTGCCGCGCCGGTAGTCGGTGCGCTGGCTCTCGTTGAGTTTAGCCACCTCAGTCCCGTCGATGAAGTATTCGCCCGAGGTAGGGTTGTCGAGCAGGCCAAGGATGTTGAGCAGGGTAGATTTGCCGCAACCCGACGGGCCCATGATGGCGACGAATGAGCCGTCTTCGACCGTAAACGATATCTTGTTGAGTGCTACTGTTTCAACCGTGTCGGTGCGGAACACCTTTTCCAGATCCTTTATTTCAAGTTTCATAATCTATGCTTAGATTGAGGTTATTATTTTTTTTGTCTTATTCAGCGCGGAGATAATTTACCGGATTAGCCCGCGCAATATGCCTCGAAGTCAGGATTACCACCGCAAGTACAAGCATTACCAATATAATCAGGCAGAGTACCATAATGATAGGCGAAAGAGACACCTGAGTTGTGAACTGCGACAGCCATTTACGACCTATTACCATAGCGGTTGCTCCACCGAGTAAGAGCGAGGGGAGCGCTACACGCAATATGTCGGTACAGAACAACTTCATTACCGATAGAGTGGAGGTGCCATTGACCTTGCGGATAGCTATTTCACGGGAACGACGCTGAACTTCGTCGGACGTATATCCCATCAATCCTATAAGGGCTATGATCAGAATGGCAAACCCGGCTATCATCACAGCCTTGCCGAAGTTAACCACATCCATGTAATAATGTTCCACATAGGCAGAAAAAGAGTACAGGACGCCTGTAAATTCAGGCTGCATCGACTTGATCAACGCCTGTGCCTTTGAGAGGGATTCGGGAGTCAGTTTGTCGAAACGGACATAAATCATGCGCTGTTTATTCCGGCTCGGGAACATCAGTGCAGGCCGGGTGTCTGAATATTCTATATTATAGTCTCCGCGATGCAAATTCTCCACCACTCCGCAGATGGTAAATTCCATCGGGCTATTACCATCCCAGTGACCGCTCACGAAAAGCGTCCGCCCAATCATATTGTCATCCTCGGCTCCGAAGTGGTTCTTCATTACTTCAATCATTGCCTCGGTAACAATCACCTGATTGGTGGTTGAGTCGACATACTCGTCGAAATCGTGCCCTTGCAGGAAGCGGATACCCATTACATCGAACATGCCCGGATTTATACTTTGCAGATCAGCAATATTATATTGTGATTCGATATCGTTTGTCCATATCATATTGCTGGCCGGATTTCCGGATAGATCATAGGTAGAGGTAGTTACACCCGTAACCTCGGGGAGTTTCCTGAGCGCCTCGATTAGATTGGAACGCTCTGATTCAGAAATGCTGCCGGCAAAGAGCATGGCAATATCCTCTGTGTCATACCCACGGTCTATTCCGGCCATGAATTTATACTGACGCATTGTCAGGCTAAGCAGACATATCAGCAATCCTGATGCAAAGAATTCTAATGCAAGGAAAGATAGCTTCCATATTCGGCTGCTACGGGGATTGTGGCGGAATACGTGCACCACGGGAGTCAAGCAGTAAATCCATGCCGGTATAACACCTGTAATGATTAACAGGAGCAGACATACGCCGCATTCTATCAACCACACTTTCCCCACACACAGCAAATCCTCGGTCGAGTAACCCATGATTTGTGACACTGTATCGGACATAGCCAGTATTAACAGCACGGCAGACGCCATCGACACTACAAGATAAAACAAACTTTCACCCATAATACGTGCAAAGATTTTTGTCCGCCCCGTGCCATAACATTTGCGAATTGCCATCTCCCGGGATCGTTTATTCATTTGGCCGAGAACTACCAGGAGATAATTAAGGGCAGCACTACCAAGTATGAGCACGGCAAGCAGAGTAAGAAGCCATATCATCGACGAATGGTTGCCTCCCTCGGTATGCATTGCCGAAATTGGCCGTGGAATTATCTTATAGTTGCTTACTTCCAATAATCTCGCTGCGATATTATCTTTAAGCATCTTTTCCAGATATGGCGACATATCGTCGGGCGTTACTCCTTGGGCTACCCGCATAAAACTGGCATACCTCTCATCACCGAACCAGTTTTCGCGTCCATCGTAAGTGAAGTCACCGATGCTTGCCAGTGAAAGGATTACATAATTGCCAATAGAAGAATTGATTGGGAAATCATCATACACGCCGCCTATGGTCAGGGTGTAGTCCTTAGATAAAGAGGGTAGCCGGAAGGTCATGCCTATCGGATTTCCCTCGATTTTCTCAGCCATAGAGCGTGGTATCATACAATGTCCGGCTACACCGAGAGCCGCACGGGGATCTCCATCCTTAATATCCCGAGTGAGAACATCGAAATAACAGCTGTCGGCCATTATTACTCCCTTATATTCCAGCATCTGGCCATTCTCGAGAGTCAGATTTTCATCATTGCCTGCTAAAAATGCAAAGCGGGTGGCTGCTTCAACGCCGGGAACATACTGTTTTGTGCCGGGAGCTATGGCTCCCGGTGTCGTTCCGTTTAATTGATATTCACCATTATTTCCGGTAAAACCCTCTCTGATTTGAAATACGCGGTCGCTGTCGGGATAGAATGTGTCGAAGGTTTCCTCTACATAAATTTTGGCCACGAGAATGAATCCGATAGCCAGACCCGCCGTGAGGCAGAGGATCTTGATCAGGTTGCGGCGGAGGTCGGATGTGAAGAATCTCATCATGGCCGTCAGAGTTTATGGTTGAGGTTTTCTACTATCTGGCCGTCGAAGAGATTGATGATATAGTCGGCGTGGGCGGCGTCCTTCTGCGAGTGCGTAACCATGATGATGGTCGAGCCCTCGCTGTGGAGCCGGTCGAGGATGGCCATTACCTCGGCGCCGTTTTTCGAGTCGAGATTGCCGGTGGGCTCGTCGGCCAGGATCAGGCCGGGACGGCTCACTATGGCTCTGGCGATGGCCACGCGCTGCTGTTGACCACCCGATAGCTGAGAGGGATGGTGGCCTCCGCGGTGGGAAATGCCCATGCTCTTCATGGCTTCCTCCACACGAGCCTTCTTCTCGCTGCGCGAGAGGGGCAGATTGTTGAGCGGGAGCATGATGTTGTCACGCACATTCATGTCGTCGATCAGATTGAACGACTGGAAGATGAACCCGATCTTGCCGCGCCGGTAGTCGGTGCGCTGGCTCTCGTTGAGTTTAGCCACCTCAGTCCCGTCGATGAAGTATTCGCCCGAGGTAGGGTTGTCGAGCAGGCCAAGGATGTTGAGCAGGGTAGATTTGCCGCAACCCGACGGGCCCATGATGGCGACGAATGAGCCGTCTTCGACCGTAAACGATATCTTGTTGAGTGCTACTGTTTCAACCGTGTCGGTGCGGAACACCTTTTCCAGATCCTTTATTTCAAGTTTCATAATCTATGCAGGTATGTGAGGGTTTATTTATTTTTCAGGATGATTTTGTCGGCTTCGCCGAAGTCGGAATATGAGCTGGTGATGATTCTCTCGCCCGGTTCAAGGCCACCGGTCACTTCATAGAAGTCGGGATTCTGACGACCGATAGTAATGTCGCGGCGTGTGGCCGTCTTTCCGTCGTCGGAGAGCACATAGGCCCATTTGCCTCCCGTGGTGCTGAAGAATGTGCCGCGCGGCACCATGAGGCTCACCGATGGCTCGCCCGTCTCGAGGCGCACATGATAGGTCTGCCCCACGCGGATATTGTCGGGCATATCGCCGTCGATCATCAGATCGGCCTTGAAGCGGTTGTTGACAACCTCGGGATAAACCTTTGTCACCACTACCCCGATGCGCTGGTTGCCGCGCTCCACGGTGCCCTTCAGTCCGGTCACAACGCGGTCAATGTAAAACTCATCTATCTCGGCGGTGATCTTGTAGCTGTCGGTGATATTGATCTGGCCTATCTGCTGGCCCGAGGTTATGCTCTGGCCGAGCTCGGCGTTGAGCGATCCGAGCTGACCCGAGTGAGATGCGCGGATGTCGAGATTGTCGGCACGCGAACGGACGAGCTCGAAGTTCTCGCGCATGTTGTCGAGGCTCTCGCGCATCATGCCTATCTGCACGGCGCGGTAGGCCGAGTCCTGGCGCAGACGGTCGCGCAGAAGCGTATAGCTCTCGCGGGCAAGCTCGTAGTCCTCGCGTGCCTGAAGATACTCCTCGCGCGAGGTGAGCTTCTCGTCATAAAGAGCCTGCTGCTGCTCCATTGCCCTCTTCTTGCGTGCCATCTCGGTGGTGGCCGTCAGGAGCTGGCGCTTGATGTCGAGGCCGTCGCGCTCCATCGAGAGCTCCGTCTCGCGGAGCATGTTCTGCTTCTCTGCAAGCTGACTCTCCGAGTCGAGTATCTGCTGGCGCAGGTTGGGATTGTGGAGGGTGAGGATGATCTCTCCGGCTTTGACAGCCGATCCCTCGTCGACCCACTTATGCTCCACGATGCCTGATTCGAGGGCTGAGACATGCACGATGGTGCCGGTCTCCACACGGCCGTTGAAGCGTATGTAGTCGTGGAACTCCCCTTCGGTCACGGTGCCGAACAGCATTGCCGTTGTGTCGGCCTCGTAGGTCGATGTGCGCGACTGGACCACAGCCCATACACCGAATGCAACCACCGCCACGCCCACGGCGGGCCATATAAGTTTCTTTGCCGTCTGAAAACGCGGCTTTATCTCTCTGTCCATAATATCTGTTAGTTTTCTGCGATGAAAGGCACTCCTTTGTAATAATCCACCACAATCCGGTCGATGATGGTCTGAATCCGTTTCCCCTCGAGGGCCGCCCTGGCGGCAGCCAACTTGGTGGAGGCGGTGTAGAGGTCGATGGCCGACAGGGCTCCGAGGTCAAACTTGCGCTGCACGGCGGCGTAGGCCACCGTCTCGGCATCGAGCCTCGTCCGGGCCGATTTGAGCTCAGCCTCGGCTCCGTCAAGATCGAGCTGCGCCTCGACTTCGGCCCGCGACACTTCGTAGCGGGCTTTGTCAAGAGTGGCCTCGCGGCGCTTCACCTCGATTTTTGCCCTTTTGAGGCTGTTGATGTTGGCCAGTCCGGTGAAGATAGGTATCGATAGCGAGAGTCCTACATACTGGCCCATGTTGTCGTTCCACTGCTTGGAGAAGGGGCGCCCAACATTACCACCGGCTTCGCCCAGCATACGGTAATATGACGTGCTCACGCCGCCGTTGAGCGTCAGACGCGGAGAGAAGGCTCCTTTTGCCACATTGAGCAGATAGCGCCCCTCGCGGAGCGACAACTCAGCCTCGGCAATGCGCGGATGCACGAAAGCCTCGTCGGGGCGGCCGCCGGTCCAATCCTCTTCGGTGAGATCAAGCGGCTCGTCGCTGAGCTCCATGCCCATCTCGCTCCGAAGGGTGAGGTAAGCCTTCGAGAGCAGATTGTTCTGATTGGTAAGCTCATACTCGTCAGAGGCCACAATAGCCTCCATCTCGGCCACATCCGCTCCGCTCTTGGTGCCGACCTTCTCGCCGCTCTTTGTGGCGGCAAGATTGCGGAGGTCGCGTTCGAGCTGCTCCTCCATCTGCGCCACCATAGCCCGGCAGTAGGACACGTTGTAGAACGCACGGATCACGCGGAGCGAGATCTCGTCGCGCTGGTTCTCGGCCGATTTGCCTTGCCTGCGGGCCGTGGTGCGCGATGCCCTGAGGCGGTTGATGCGCACAAGTCCGTCAAACAGCGGCAGCGACATGCTCACGCCAAATGATTCGCCGAGCGTGGTCTTCGTGTCGTATGTGTTGGTCTCGGGGTCGATGTTGCGACCGAAGCTAAGGTTGCCCGATGAGTTGAGGTTAACAGAGGGCATAAGGTCGGAGGCGGCGATGCGGGCGTCGAGCTTGGATTCGCGCCATGCAAGGTCGGCAACTATATTGTCGGGAGCGTGATCGCGGGCATAGATCAGACAATCGCGCAGCGTCATGCTCCGGCCTGCCAGTCCCGCGGCAAGCAGCATTATTATTAGGGGTATTGATC
>CAYWWE010000068.1:0-12629 GCA_964461785.1 uncultured Bacteroides sp. | reverse complement strand
TCACGCCGCAAAGTTACGGCGGGGAAGGAGGGGCTTCTCTGTTAAAACGTCGCCTCACATACAAAAAAGATTTTTCGCCGCACCATCCCGGTGGGGCAGCCGCCGGCGACTTAGAGGGCGGTGAAGGTGTGGCGGCGGAGGAGGAAGTAGGCGGTGATGATGTTGGGGCGGGGGAGGGTGTCGGCTGCAGTGGAGGCATCGGTGCGCTTCGGGAAGGAGGAGCGCATGCGGCGGAAGTCGTTGTGGGCTTTCAGGATAGCCCGGGCGGTGCCCCATTTTCCGGTGACGATGTTGAGGCCCCACGAGAGGGTGTCGAGCAGGCGGCGGCGCAGCAGCACGCCGGTGCGCACCTCGGGAGCGAGGTTCTTGTGGAGCATCAGCAGGTTGTTGCGGTAGTTGAGATAGGTTTTGCGCGGATCTGACGGGGGGAGGGATCCGCCGCCGAGATGAAAGAGGCGAGCCGAGGGGACAACCGCAATGCGGTAGCCCATCCGGCGCATGCGCCAGCATAGGTCGATCTCCTCCATGTGGGCGAAAAATTCGGCATCAAGGCCGCCGGCTTCGAGATAGGTGTCGATGCGGGTCATGAGGGCCGCTCCGGTGGCCCAGTCAACATTTATTGTGTCGTCGTATTGGCCGTGGTCGGTCTCGCAGGTGTCGAAGATGCGTCCGCGGCAGTAGGGAAATCCGTGGCGGTCGAGGAATCCTCCCGAGGCTCCGGCATACTCAAACTTATCGGGCTCGCGGTAGCTCAGGAGCTTGGGGGCACACGCGGCCACATCGGGGTTGGCCTCCATGAAATCCACAAGCGGCGAGAGCCAGTCTTCGCGGGCTGCCACGTCGGAGTTGAGCAGCACGGCATAGCGATACTCTCCCCTGAGCTCGCGCAATGCCTTGTTGTAGCCCTCGGCAAAGCCGTAGTTGCGGTCGAAGGCCATGACGTCGATCTCTCCCCCGGGATATGCCTCGGCGAGGTATTGCAGCGACGTGTCGGTCGATCCGTTGTCGGCCACTATTATGCGTCCGGCTTCCGAAGGAGTGTTGGCTACTATCGAGGGTAGAAACTCTTCGAGCAGACGGCGACCGTTCCAGTTAAGGATTACTACTGCGGTGAGAGGCTTCGGAGTCATTGGTCGGATCGGTGGGGTGGTTGTTATCGGTGGTGTCGTCGGGCATGGTCACCGGAATCTTCCAGCGGCGGTGGGTCCAAAGCCAGATGGCAGGGTCGCGTGTGATGGTTTTCTCCAGCCGCCGGGCATAGTCGGTGGTCAGAGCCATCGGAGGCAGCGATCTGAGATCGTCGCCACCGGGGCTCATCACCTCAACCTTGAGGTGATAGTGGCCGCGCGAGGGCTTGCTCAGATCCCAGTAGAGCACTGCCGTGTCGAGCCGCCGCGCCAGTGTCTCGGTGCCGGTGATCATGGCTGTGGGATGGTTGAGAAACATCACCACATGGGTGGGATCGCCGTGGCTCGGCTTCTGATCGCTCATGAAGCCTGTGATGTTTATCTGTCCGTCGCGCCGGAAGCGGAGAAGGTCGCGGAACACTGTGGCCTTCGGAAACGAGCGGGGCCTGAAGCGGCTGCGCAGACGCAGGAAAAACTCGTCGGCCCACCGATCTTTGAGCGGGCGGTAGACCTGACAGAACTCGATCCCTTCGCCGGGATGTACGGCTGTCCACATCGTTATGCTCGGCACCCACTCCCAGTTGCCCGTGTGTGAGAAATAGGCCACGATGCTCTTGCCTTGCTCAAAGAGGCGGTCGATCTCCTCGATGCCCTCGAAAGTCATGCGCGAGCGCATCTCCTCGTCGCTGATATGCAGCAGCTTGATGGTCTCCACCACATAGTCGGCGAAGTTGCGGTAAAACCGCTGCTCTATGTCGCGGCGCTCGGCATCGGTCATCTCCGGGAAGCTCTCGGCCAGATTGCGGCGCACCACCTTGCGGCGGTAGCCCACTATCTTGTAGGCAAGATAATATAGAGGAGTGGCCACGGCGGGATAAAGCACGCTCAGCGGCAGGCGGGCCATGGCGCCCAGCATCCACTCCAGGGGAGCGTGGACAATCCGGCTCGTCAGGCTCTGGCGGCTGTGGCTTCTGTCATTTTCACTGGTGTGGCTCACAGGATGATGTTTTCGTGGGTGAGGGTTACGGGAATGATGGTGTTGGCCAGCGAGGCATCGTAGGGCACCGCCACGCGCAGATAGTTGTCGGTGAAGCCGGTCATTGTAGCCTCTCCGGTGTCGGGGTCGACATGGCGCGTGTGCTCAACGAGCACCGGGCGCACCGTGCCCTCGAATCGGGCGGCAAATTCGGCCATACGCTTGTCGCTCAAGTCAATCATCTCGTTGGCGCGGCGATGGCGCTCGGCCTGATCAACCACGTAAGGGATCGTCAGGGCGCGGGTGTCGGCACGCTCGGAGTAGGGAAACACATGGAGGCGAGTGATGGGGAGCGAGGCCACGAAGTCGCGGCTCTCGGCAAACAGCTCGGGAGTCTCGCCGCGCGCTCCGGTAATGAGGTCGACACCGATAAAGGCGTCGGGCATCGCCTCGCGGATGCTTTCTATGCGGCGGCGGAACAGAGCCGTGTCGTAGTGGCGGTGCATCAGGCGCAGCACTGTGTCGGACCCGCATTGAAGCGGAATGTGGAAATGCGGCATGAAGGCACGCGAAGTGGCCACGAAGCTGATTATCTCGTCGGTGAGCAGATTGGGCTCTATCGACGATATGCGGTAGCGCTCGATTCCCTCCACGCGGTCGAGCTCACGGATCAGGTCGAGAAATGTTTCGTCGCGCCCCTTGCCGTAGTCGCCTATGTTCACTCCGGTTATCACTATCTCCTTGGCCCCCTTGGCGGCAGCCGAGGCAGCCTGCTCAACCAGAGAGTCGATGGAGCCGGAGCGCGAGCGCCCGCGGGCAAGCGGTATGGTGCAGTAGGTGCAGAAATAGTCGCAGCCGTCCTGTACCTTCAGGAACCAACGGGTGCGGTCGCCCCGCGAGCAGCTGGGCGTGAACGAGCGCATCTCGCCGCTTTGGGGCGTGACATGGAGTGTGGGGCGGCGCTCCTTGAGGAAAGCGTCGACATATCCGGCAAGCTCCCCCTTGCGGTCGTTGCCGGCAACAATGACAACACCGGGCAGACCCGCAGCCTCGTCGGCACGCAGTTGAGCGTAGCATCCGGTGACGATAATGGCCGCCCCGGGCCAGCGGTGTGCATAGCTGCGTATGGCCTGACGGCATTTGCGGTCGGCAGTCTCGGTAACCGAGCAGGTGTTGACCACCACAAGATCGGGCGTCTCGCCGCGGGGGCAGCGCGTGATGCCTCTCTCGGCCAGGATCTTCTCTATCGTAGCCGTCTCCGAAAAATTGAGCTTGCAGCCGAAAGTGTGATAATAGGCGCGCAGCGTCCCAAAAGTCTTTTCGTCAATCATCGCTGCAAAATTACAAAAAATCTGCTCCACTCCGCCAGCCACCCCCCTGCGGATTGATAAGGTTTAAACTTAAATAAAATAAGTAGCTTTATGCAACCTTACCGGTTTCTATCTCGGATTTGAGGAATTGGAATATATACACTGCACCCTGATAATATAGACCGCATTCGGGGTCGTTGAGTTTGGCGAAAGTTGTTGATGAATAAAGCTCGTCGAGTGCACGGTGTATGTCCCAGTCATATTCATTCATTAGCATCTCTGCAAGTTCTGCCGCAAGGCATTCTATTTGAAACTGTATGTCTTGAGTCATAATTCGATACGTTTTAAAAGGTTTACGGCTTTTTGGGTGCCGAAGAAGTATTGTACAGCATGGTCACCCTTAAATCTCAGTTCTTTAACTAATGCAGATGCCGAAAGATAGCCCATTATGAAACGGCGAATCTGAACGCCAACCGTATCATCGGCAATAGGTCCTATAACAATATCATACGGATGAGCCGGGCTGTCGGAGTTGTTGTTTCGGTTCATCACAACAAATTCTGCCCATTCCTCGGAGTAGTCCGGAAAGACCTTTATGTTCAGCCCATTATTTGTAGCCTTATCGGCGTCGAACTCGAAGCAGGACAATGTGGGGTTTCCTTCGTTGAGGAATCGGGTTGTCCGAGTTGCCATCTCCATAGCTTGGTCAGGGTTTGCATTGAGATAGAATCCCTGCCCGAAATCCTTACCACGCTTACTGCGTGAGAGGTCAATCATCTCAATAGCTACGTTTGAACCGTGATATAGCCGTATCATATCCGTCCTCCTTCTCGCCGGCAAATGACTTGGAGATCTGAAACAGCGTCGTCAATCGACAAAGTGTGCTCGGCAGCATAGCAGTTGAGAAGAAAATCTATGCCTGTAAACCGACGCAGATATGCGTAAGCCTGCATATTTGAGAGGTTATATCGCTGTGCAAAAGCTCCGACACAAGCCACTACATATTCTAATCTGGCAAAAATCTCTTTCTTATTCATGGCGATGATCTATTGCTTACTCTGTTCCGACATAATATTCTGTTTCTATTAGCTAACAAAAGTACAACAAAATTTTCATAATCAGCAGTTCACAGCAAGGATAATTGTAGAATCATCCAGCGGCAGGAATAATCCGCCCGTGGCGAACTATTGCGGCGCCTTATCCGTTATTAAAGTAAAGAAATCAGAAATCATTAATTCAAAACCACTTAATCAACAGAAATAACTATGGATATCAACGCCGCTCAGGAAGCATTAAATGCCAAGGCCGCAGCCGAAACAGCCAAGGCTGCCGCAGAAGTAAGCGCCGATGCCAGCAAGATAGCTGCCGATCAGGCTGCACAGTCGCTCAAGGCTCAGGCCGCAGATAAGTTCAACGATATTAAAGCTCAGGCTTCGTCGACATTTGACAACCTGAAGGATCAGGCTGCCGACAAGTTCAGCGATTTCAAGGATAAGGCTTCAGGCCTGAAGGATCAGGCTGCCGACAAGGCCAGCGATCTCACTGACAAGCTCAAAGACAAGAGCGGCGAGATTCTTGACTCGCTCGGCGACACTCTTCACGGATGGGCCGGCAAGCTCAAGGACTGACACAGACCCACACATAGTAACGATTGATATATTTGCGGGCAGCAGGAATTATTAACCCTGCTGCTCGTCCCGTCATATTTTTTAATTACCTTTGCATGAGGGAAGCCGATTCCCCGCACATTCACCAATGAACATGATTACAAAGATCAAGGCACTCATAGTCGCCGCCGTGGCAGGCGTAGCCGGTGCATCGGCCCAGACTCCGGCCACTCTGACCGTGAAGTTTCCGGCGCACACCGATACTCTTTATGTGGCTCCCGTGCCGCTTGCCGACTTCTTCAGCCCCACCAATCGCTCCGCTATCAACAATCTGATCGACACGGTTGTGGTCAGCGGATCCGAGTCATACACTTTCGAGCTCCCTACCGATAAGGGGCTGTCTGTTGTAGTGGCGCCCGCAGACCAGCGCCCGGCGGTTGTCTATACCGCTCCCGGCGAGGTGCTCACGGTTGATTTCACCACCCCGCAGCCGGTCATGTCGGGCTCGGCTCTCGTCGAAGGTATATCGGCCTGGAACGCGGTCGCCGACTCGATCGTTGGCAGCTTCCGCGCTCTGCCCCCGACAGCCACCGATGCTGACCGCCGGGCCATTGTCAGCGACATGAATGCCCGCGCCCGTGCGCTCGTCGAGGCCAACAGCGACAATGCTTTCGGTGTCTATATGCTGCAGAATATTCAGGATGAGGATGACGTGATAGACGCTTTCGCCACTCTCGGTCCCGGTGCACAGAATTCTCTTCTGGCCCCGATGTATGCTTTGATGCAGGCGCAGATCGAGATGCTCAAGATGCGCAAGGCTGATGCGGAGCGCATACAGGTGGGCAAGCCCGCTCCCGATTTCTCGCTCCCGGATCCCGACGGAAAGATGGTCTCGCTCAGCAGCTTCAAGGGCAAATGGGTGATGCTCGATTTCTGGGGATCGTGGTGCGGATGGTGCATAAAAGGTATTCCGCAGATGAAAGAGCAGTGGAGCGAGCTCAAGGATCGCGATGTAGTGTTCCTGTCCATCGCCTGCAACGATAGCAAGGATGCCTGGCTCGGCGCACTCCAGAAATATTCTCTCCCCTGGGTAAATGTGTGGAGCGATCCCGACACACCGTCGGCTCAGGCTGTGCAGACCATCTATGGTGTCCAGGGCTATCCCACCAAGCTCGTGATCGATCCGCAGGGTAAGATTGCCCTCATCGTCGTGGGTGAGGATCCTACTTTCTACAATCAGCTCCGCGCGCTTCTCTGATATGTTTGAGGAGGAGATCAAAGCATTTCTTGGGCGTCACCACTACCGCTGTGTGACCCCCGCAGCCGCCCTGATTGATATGGACGGCACACTCTACGACTCGATGCCCCTTCATGCTGCCGCATGGCAAAGGATGGTGTCGGAGATAGGCATACCCTCGACCCGCGAAGAATTTTTCCTCTACGAGGGCCGGACCGGGGCTTCGACTATCAACATCCTGTTTCAGCGCGCATACGGCCGCGATGCCACACCTGCCGAGATCGAGGAGCTCTATCGCCGCAAGACGGTTTACTTCAACGAGTATCCAAAGCCTCCGCGCATGCCGGGCGCCCTGGCGCTTATGAATTGTCTCCGCGACTCGGGGATAAAGCGCGTGCTCGTCACCGGCTCGGGTCAGCGGTCGCTCATTGACCGGCTCGATGCGGATTTTCCCGGCATATTCACTCCCGACATGATGGTGACCGGCCACGACGTGACCCACGGCAAGCCTCATCCCGAGCCATTCATAAAAGCCATGCAGAAAGCCCGCGTGAGCCCCTCGGGTGCCATCGCCGTGGAAAACGCTCCCCTCGGAGTGGAGAGTGCCGATCGAGCCGGAGTGTTCACCATAGCAGTGACTACCGGCCCTATCCCGCGCGACGAATTTGTCAAGGCCGGAGCCGCTGTCATCTTCGGCTCGATGCCCGAAGCAGCCGAAGCTATGCCCCGCCTTCTCCTCGACCTTATATCAACGACCAATCCCAATCTTCCGGATCAATCATGAATCTGCTGTTCACTCACCATCCCGCCGACAGTCTTGACTCGCTTGTCAAGGAAGCCGGCCATCCACACACCATAATTCTTGCCGACAGCAACACGCTTGCCGCTTGCGCCGAGCCATTGCGCCTCGCATGTCCGTCACTTGCCGACACCCCTGTGATAGTGACCGAAGCCGGCGACACCCACAAGAATATCGAATCGCTCCGCCACATCTGGGATCAGATGCAGGCTCTTGGCGCTACCCGCAAGAGCCTCCTTATCAATGTGGGAGGGGGAATGGTGACGGACATGGGCGGATTTGCCGCCGCCACTTTCAAGCGCGGCATACGGTTTTACAATGTCCCAACCACTCTGCTATCGGCTGTCGATGCCGCCGTCGGAGGGAAGACCGGAATAAATTTCGGAGGTCTTAAAAATGAGATAGGCGTGTTCTGTGATGCCGATGCGGTGGTGATCTCCACCACATGGCTTGCCACTCTGCCTGCCGTGGAGTTGCGCTCGGGCTATGCCGAGATGATCAAGCACGCACTGATCGACAGCGAAGCGGAATATCGCCGTCTGCTCGAATTCGACATCGCTTCATGCGATCTGGCCGCACTCCTTCCGCTCGTGGAGCGAAGCGTGATGGTCAAGAAGCGCGTTGTCGAGGAGGATCCGAGAGAAAACGGCATACGCCGAGCCCTTAACCTCGGCCACACCGCCGGCCACGCTTTCGAGAGCTGGTCGATGAGACGAGGCGAGCCCGTGCCCCACGGATATGCCGTGGCATGGGGCCTTGTGGTTGACTTGATCCTGTCGCACATGATTCTCGGATTCCCTGCCCCCAAGGTGCGTGAACTGGCTGAATATGTGCGTCGGGTCTACGGAGTGATACCGCTCAGGTGCGATGACTATCCCGACATCCTTGAGCTGATGAGCCATGATAAGAAAAACAGCAGCCCTGATGCCATCAACTTCACCCTGCTCGACGCTCCCGGCAAGATCCATATCGACTGCATAGTCCGGAAACAGGAGATCGAGGCCGCCCTCGACATCTTCCGCGATATGCTCGGGATCTGATAATCCCCCTCCTTTGAAGCGAATTGTTTGGGTTGCCGTGCCGTCAAGTCGCGGAAATGTAGTATCTTTGGGCAATGAATAAATTCCGACGCCTGACATTGGCCTTTCTGCTGGCTGCCGCTTCCTCCCTGACAACGGAGGCGGCCGGCTCATCGCTGCCTAAAGGATGGGACAGTGTCGATCCTCCGGCAGCCTCCGTGCCTCTGACAGCTGACGAGACCGGTGTCGTGACACGCGACGGCTATGTCTATGTCATCTCATCCCGTCAGGTAAAGGTGTGCATATTCACCGTCCTCGGACAGCCGCTTACCGAGGTGTCGCTCCCTGCGGGCTGTCATCGTTTCAGGATATCCTCGCGCGGCATCTATATCCTCCGGGCCGACTCAACAACATTCCGCATCACTATATGAATCACCTAAGAATCTATCCGGGCAATATCAACACCCGTTATATCGACCAGGCCGTCAGCATCCTGCGCGACGGTGGAGTGATAATATATCCGACGGACACCGTGTATGCGCTCGGCTGTGACGCCTTGCGGGCGGGCGCCGTCGAGAAGGTGTGTCAGATCAAGGGAATTGATCCGGCCAAGCAGCCGCTCTCGATAGTGTGTGCCGACCTTTCGCAGGCTTCAGACTATGCCCGGATCGACAATGTGGCTTTCAGGATATTGCGTGCCAATACTCCGGGGCCGTTCACATTCCTCCTGCCATCGACCACTCGGCTTCCTAAGGTGATGAAAGGGCGCAAACAGGTCGGAGTCAGGATCCCTGACTGCGATATAGCCCGGGCGCTCGCCGAGGCTCTCGGCAACCCGCTGCTCTCCGCCTCGGCCGAAGCACCGGCTGAATATGGAGACGATCTTGATGCCGCTGCTAATCCCGACGTGCTGTCGCTCGCGTATGAGTATTCGCCGGTGAGCCTGATCATTGACGGCGGTTATCGCGAGGGGCGCCTCTCTACCATCGTGGATCTTGACGATCCATCGGCTCCCGAGATAGTGCGTCAGGGTGCCGGAAAGCTGGTCTATTAAGTGGAGTAAAAACAGTTAATCCGACAGACTCTTGGCAATATCACTTCCACCGAGGACAGACGGCAAGCCGGCTCCTGCTATCGGGCCGGGCCGTCAGACCGTGATTGTCGGCGCCAACGGCGCGGGCAAGACACGCTTCGCTCTGGCTCTGGCGTCGGAGATCCAGTCGGCTCCGGATCCCAGACCGGTGTTCAATATATCCGGTCTGAGGGCGCTCTATGACACCCGTCGAACTACGGATTCGCTCGACACCCTCTATGACGGAACCGTACCGGCAGCCCGGGAGGAAAAAAACAGCACTCAGCTTGACCGGCTCATGGCCCTGCTTGTCCACGACGAGATGGTCAATCTGTTCCGCTACAAGGCCGCTCATGCTGCGGGAGTAAGGGCCCGGCTTGAGCCTACGCGTCTCGACACGGTGATAGAGCTGTGGCAGGAGATGTTTCCCGACAACAGGATCCTTATCGAGAGCGGCCAGATGCTGTTTTCGCGTCCGGCCGATGACGATGGCGACACCTACTCGGCCATAAAGCTCTCGGCCGGCGAGAAGGCCGTGATTTACTACATCGGCGCGGTGCTTTATGCACCCGAACACGCTGTAGTCATGGTCGATAGCCCTGAGATGTTTCTTCACCCGTCGCTGATGGAGGGCTTATGGAACAGGTTGGAGCTTCTGCGCCGCGACTGCTCGTTTATCTATATCACACACGACCTCGGGTTTGCGTCGTCAAGGACTGACGGGGCGCTGATATGGGTGCAGAGATTCGACCCGGCTTCCATGACATGGGATTACAAGGTGCTTCCTCCACATTCCCAGCTCTCCGACGAGGTCTATCTCGCGATAATGGGCTCGCGAAAGCCGGTGCTCTTTATCGAGGGGGATGGTGTCCACTCGATCGATGCACGGCTCTATCCGCTGCTGTTCAAAGATTATTCGGTCAAGAGCCTCGGCAGCTGCAACAAGGTGATCGAGGCCACGCGAACGTTCAACGACCTCTCTGGATTCCATCATCTCGACTCTCGGGGAATAGTTGACCGCGACCGTCGCGACGACAAGGAGGTTGCCTATCTGAGAGGCAAGCGGATCATGGTGCCTGAAGTGGCCGAGATCGAGAATATCCTGATGCTTGAAGATGTTGTAAGGGCTGTTGCCTCCTACCGAAAGAAGGATGAGAACAGTGTGTTCATGAAAGTGAAAAGCTCGATCATGGCCCAGTTCCGCCATGATCTGCGGCAACAGGCACTGCTCCACACCCGCCATCGGGTCAAGCGCACGATGGAATACCGCGTCGACGGCCGATTTACCAGTATAAATATGCTTGAGGAGCATATCAGCGGTCTGATAAAGGAGATCAATGCCAGGGGATTGTATGAAGAATTCTGCCGGCAGTTCCGATCATATCTCGCCGCTGACGACTATGCCTCTATCCTCAGGGTCTACAATCAGAAGTCGATGCTTCCGGCCTCTAATGTCGCCGGGCTTTGCGGGCTGAAGAATAAGGATGAATATATCGCCACAATCCTGCAGATGCTTCGCGACGAGAGCCGTGGAGCCGACCGTATTCGTCGGGCGGTGAAGGAGTGTTTCGGACTGGCTACGGATGCCGGCAAGCCGGAGGCTCCTGAGGAAGTCATCCCACGGCCGGCCATGGAGGTTGCTCCCGGACGCCGGCATAAGAAAATGAGACGGAAATGAAGAGGGGAACAGTCGGAGCATGGATCGAGGCTATGCGTCTGCGGACTCTTCCTGTGAGTCTGGCGGGAGTGGTGGCGGCTTTTGCCCTGGCTGTCCTGTCGGGATCGTTCAGGATCGTGCCGGCAGTGTTATGTCTGGTCTTCGCGCTGCTCGCTCAGATAGCTTCAAATTTTGCTAACGAATATTTTGACTATCGCGACGGACTGGATGCTCCCGGACGTGTGGGTCCCCGCCGGGGAGTCACTGAAGGCGACATCTCTCCACGCGCCATGTGTGTGGCCACATTTGCAGTCCTTGCAGCCGCTTGCGCCACCGGACTGTGTCTCATTCCCTATGGAGGATGGTGGCTCGTCGTGGCCGGTGTGTTCATTGCTGTGGGTGTGATTTCCTACAGCGCCGGACCGTATCCGCTCTCGCGTCATGCTCTGGGCGAGGTGGCCGTCATACTGTTTTTCGGACTGATACCGGTGTGCCTCACCTATATGCTTGTCAGTGAGCGCGCTCTGGTGCCTGCTGTTGTGGGCGTGGCCGTAGGAGTCGGGCTGATGGGAGCAAATGTGCTTGTGGTCAATAATTTCCGCGACCGTAAGGACGATAAGGCGGTTGGGAAGACCACTATCGCAACTCTTTGGCCGCGTCCGGCCATCCTGCTCATCTATCTTTTCGGAGGCATCTGCGGCATCCTTCTCACCCTGCCGGTGTGGCTTGAGATAGGCGGTTGGTGGCTTCTGGTGCCGGCTGCAGCCGTGGTAGATCATTGTGCCAACTGGCTCGCTTTCGCACGGGCCAAGGGTCGCGCGTTCAATCCGCTCCTTGGGCGAACCTCCGTCCTTATGGCTGTGCTCGCTATCGCCATGCTCGTTGGCTCGCTCGCTGGCTGATGGCCCGGGGGAGTTGCCAGTATCATGATTATGGAGTAACTTTGCAGCGAATAAAGCAATCAACTATCATCAATGTCAAGAAAACGCAAGGAGCTCCCCGAGCTCAAAGACGTAGAGATAACCGGTGTGGCCGCTGAAGGCAACGCCCTTGCCCGCCTCGACGGTGGAAACGGTATTGTATGTTTCATCCCGTTTGGCGCCCCCGGGGATATAGCCGATGTCAAGATCACGCGCAAAAAACATTCGTTTGCCGAGGGACGGATCACACGCCTTGTCAAGCCGTCGGATCTGCGTGTCGACCCGCGGTGCGAGCATTTCACGGTGTGCGGTGGATGCCGCTGGCAGCATCTTCCATATCATTACCAGTTGCAGTGCAAGCAGCAGCAGGTGGTCGATGCCATGGAGCGTATCGCCAAGATCGAGATCCCGGAGATCAGCCCTATACTGGGCTCTGCCGAGATATGGGGCTACCGCAACAAGATGGAATATACGATGAGCAACCGGGCGTGGCTCACGTTTGAACAGCTGCAGAGCGGCGAGGAATTTCCGGATCGTGATGCCGCGGGATTTCATATCCCCGGCTCATTCGACAAGGTGCTTGACATAAGGAGCTGTCATCTGCAGGAGGAGTTCGGCAACAGGCTCCGTCTGTTTGTCAAGCAGGCTGCCAAAGAGCGCGGATATTCATTCTTCGACCTCAAGGCGCAGACCGGACTGATGCGCACGCTGATGATCCGTACTGCCTCTACAGGACAGAAAATGGCTGTGGTGGTGTTTGGCGAGGATGATAAGGAGGCCATCGAGGAGATCATGAGTGCTATCGCGGCAGAATTCAGCGAGCTCACGTCGCTGCTGTATGTGGTCAACACGAAAGCCAATGATACGATAGGCGATCTCGACGTCGTGACATATTCCGGTATGCC
>CAYWWE010000067.1:1492-12897 GCA_964461785.1 uncultured Bacteroides sp. | reverse complement strand
ATCCCGCAATAAGCGCAAAGCGCCCCGGATCGTCTCCACGGTCCGGGGCGCTGTATATGTCAGCAGGGTAGGGGATCAGAAGTCGAGGGTGAGGCGGAGGTTGATCTGGCGGCGGGTGAGGTAGTTGGGGACGGCGTAGCGGATGTTGTTGACATCGGTCACCCAATAGTAGGAGCTGACGTTGGAAATGTCGAAGAGGTTGAACAGATCGAGTCCGGCCCAGAGGCTTTTGATCCCGCGTCGGGTCTCACCTTCTTCGGGCGGAAGGATGATGCCATACATCAGGCCGAAGTCGACACGCTTGTAGGGCGGGGTGCGGAAATAGCCTTCGTCGCGCCCTGTGTGCGGCGCCGTGGTGGGCAGTCCGTCGGAGAAGATTCCCCGCAGGCTTACTTTAAGTCGCGGCAGACGCGGGAAGAAGTCGGTGAAGAACAGTCCGACGGCATAGCGCTGATCATTAGGGCGGGGGACTTTCACGCCTCTCAGATTCTCGCCTGTGTTCATGAGCGAGAGGCTGAGCCATGAGTCGGAGCCGGGAACGAACTGGCCGAACAGCTTGAGGTCGAGGCCCATGACGTGGCCCGACGATTCATTGATGCCCGAATAGATGACTTTGAGATTGTCCACCTCGTAAGGGATGAGATCGGAGAGCGCTTTGTAATATACTTCGCCCGAAAATTTGAATGGCCGCGAGAATGCACGGAATGTGTAGTCGGTTCCTAATATGAAGTGGATGGATCGCTGACTGCGGATATCTTTATTGAGCTCGACGGTGGAATTGCCCGTAGGAGGATCAGTGACGATCATGCGGTATTCCTTGTAAAACGGGCTCTGGTAATAGAGACCGGTGGAAAATCTGAAGGCCCATTGGGGTGAGGAGGCCGGTACGAATCCGATTGAGGCGCGCGGACTGACGAGCAGCTCCTTGTTGAAGCTCCACCAGCTTAGCCTTACACCGGCCTGAAGATTGATAAATCCGATGGCAGGGGTAAAGCGGTGACGATCCTGTATGAAGGCTTCGATGCGGTCTGACGAAATGTCGTGCGATGACGACAGATTGTAGATCATCCTGAGATTGGTTCCGTCGGAGGGGAGGGAGAATCCTGCGGAGTCGCGGAGTTCCCATTCGCGGCTGCGCTCCATGATGCTTTCGTGGCGTCCGGTCAGTCCGTAGACGAGCGAGTTGCTGCGGCTTAGGGTCGTGGTGCCGCGGAGCGAGAGTGCTGCAACGGATGCTTTCAGGCGATTGCGGGCATGCTCATGATAGCGCCCGACGCCGAGTTCGCCCCCGATCGGGCCGGTGTCTCCTCCGGTCGTGCCGGCTTCGTCCAGCCAATATTCGCCGGATATATCGTAGGCCACAAGCTCATTGGTCAGAAAGCCGGAGGCCATGAGCTGGAGAGCCGTTGACCGCGAAGCCGCATAGCTGAGACTCAGTGCGCCGAAATAGGTCTGAAACTTATCCCCCTCGTGTCCGTCAAAATAGACCTTGAATTGCTTGGCATCAGTGGAGGTGCCGAAATTGGTAGTGCGGTCGCGGGGAGTGAAGCGGTAGTCGTTGATGGCTATATTGCCGAGAAAGGAGATGTTTAGGCGCTGCGAGAGTCTCAGATTGAGATGTGTCTGGTAGTCGAAAAACGATGGGTCATATTCTCCTTTCGTCTCCATCGACGAGAGCAGGGAGCTATTGCGCTTGTATCTGATGCCGTGAAGTTGGCTGAAGGGTCCGGACGCCTGGCCTATCGCTGCTGAGGCTCCCATGAACGAAGCCGAGAGAGTCCCGTCGAATGAAGTGGGCCTGCGGTAGGTGATATCGAGGGCACTCGACATCTTGTCGGCATACTCAGCTCCGAATCCGCCTGTCGAGAATTCGATCGATTCGACCATATCAGGATTGATGGCGCTGAGTCCCTCCTGTTGTCCTGATGTGACAAGCAGCGGGCGATAGACTTCGATCCCGTTGATGTAGACGGAGTTTTCGTCGTAGGAACCGCCGCGCACCGAGTAGCGGGCCGAGAGCTCGTTGGATGAATTGACGCCTCCCAGAGTTGACAGCATATTTTCGATAGAGCCGCCGGTAGCGTCGGCAGCGCGGAGTCTGTAGTCAGATCCGTCGATTTTCTGCATCGAACCGGTCTGTTTTCGGATTTCGGTCACCTCAACCTCTCCGATATCCTTAGCCACGGGATGGAGCAGTATGTTGAGAGTGACGTCGCCCTTAGGGTCGATGAGCCGGCGCTTGACTTCGGTGTAGCCAATACATGAAAAAACTACTGTGAGTGTGTCGGCCTCCGGACACGATAGCCGATATGAGCCGTCAAGACCGGTGTTGGTGCCAATAGCGGAACCGGCCACACGGACGGTGGCAAATTCAATCGGTTTACGGTCGGGACCGCTCACAACACCGTGGAGTGTGATCTGACAGAATGCCGAAAGGGCAACCGCCATAAAGATCAGCGTCGGGAGCAGGCGTTTCAATATAGTCATGTTCATCACTTTCTAATAACGGTGATGAACATGAAATATTATTGAATGTCGGGAAAATCGCGGCGCAGCAGCGCGTTGGGGTCGGCATCCCTGCCGCGGAAGCGGCGGTAGAGAACGGCGGGATCCTCCGTGTCGCCTTTCATCAGAATAGATTCGGCAAAACGGGTGGCTGCATCGAGATCAAGAGGATCTTCGGAGCCCGGTGTGCCGATTATAGCCTCGGCTGCATCGGCGGCGAGCACCTCTGCCCATTTGTAGGAATAATAGCCTGCGGCATAGCCTCCCGAGAAGATGTGGGTAAAGGCTGAGGACACAGCGACTCCCTCCGGTTCGTCGAACACACGGACTGAGTCCATGGCATTACGTTCAAACGCAACAGGATCGGTGGCGGCTGCCGAGGCTTCGCTTTCGGTGGCGAGGCTGTGCCAAGCCATATCTACAAGTCCGAAACCGAGCTGCCGCAAACACTGATAGGCAGCCCCGAACGAGGCCGATTTGCGCATTGCCTCCACCATCTCCGAGGGCACCCCGGCCCCGGTCTGATAGTGGCGCCCGGCTATGTCCAGAAATTCCCTTCGGCTGAGAAATACTTCATTGAGCTGTGAGGGCAGCTCAACGAAGTCACGCTTCACATTTGTGCCGGCCTGACCGGGATAACGACAGTCGGTCAGGAGAGAATGAAGAGCATGGCCGGTCTCGTGGAGCAGGGTCTCGACCTCACGGGGGCGCAGCAGGACAGGTTCTTTCTCATCCGTCGGGTGGGTGAAGTTGGTGACAATGGTGACGAACGGTCGGCGGTCAGTTCCGTCGGGCAGGTGCATCTGGCCGCGAAATTCGGTCATCCACGCCCCGGGCTGTTTGGTGGGCCGGGCGAAAAAGTCGTAGTAAAGCAATCCGAGGAAACCGCGCTGCGGGTGTGTGACCCTGAACACCCTCACCTCAGGATGATAAAGGTCAACGCTGCCAGTTATCTCCTCAAATTCAATCTTATATAGCGTCCGGGCCATCGAGAGGACACCGTTGAGGACATTGCCCAACTCGAGATAGGGCTTCATTGCATCTTCGTCAAAAGCATACTCGCGGGCTTTGAGCAGCCGGGCGAAATAGGAGTAATCCCACGGCTCGATCCTGTGCCCGGCAAAGCGCTCAAGCTCCTCCATCTCCTTGAGGAGTGCCGGACGGTAGGAGTTGCGCAGATCGGTCAGAAGATTCATGACACGCTCGGGTGTGCCCGCCATCCGGCGACGGAGGGCTCGGTGGGCGGCAGTGGGATAGCCGAGCAGCAGAGCCATCTCCCTGCGGAGAGCCGCAATTTCGGCAGCAATCTCCAGATTGCCGTTTGGGCCTGAAGTGTTGCGGGTGCCGTAAAGCAGATAAAGGCGATGGCGCAGATCGCGGTTGTCGGCCGAGCGCATCACTTCCATATAGACAGGCTGCGAGATCGGCAGCTCCCAACTCCCGTCGGGGGCGTAGGATACAGTGGCAAGAATGTTTTGAGGGATGCCGGAGAGTTCGTCGCGCGACGAACCTTTGAGCTTCATATCCCTCATCTCCTTGACTACATTCTCGCCGTAGCGGCGTGTCAGTTCACCCAACCTGTGGGCGATCTCCTTAAACCGCTCCCGATCTTTGCCTTCAAGCATCGCTCCGCCTCCTACAAAGGCCTCGTAGTAGTCTTCGAGCAGTCGGGCCGTCGGACCGTCGAGACCGAGAGATTCGCGGCGCTCATAAAGCGACCGGATTCTATGCCAGATCTTTTCGTTCTGCCAGAGTGCTATTCCGTGGGCGGTGAGAAGTGGAGTTGCTTCCGCATCAATCTCCATCAATGAGTCGGTGAGCATCGCCGAGGTCATGGGGCCGAAAACATCGAGCACCCTCGACAGATCGCTCCCCGAATATTCGAGAGGCAAAAGGGTGTTTTCGATGGTCGGTTGCTCGTCAGATGATGCAATTGCATCGTATTCGGCGAGCTGACGATCTATTCCGCGCCTGATTGCAGGAAGAAAATCTTCTTCCCTGATTTTTGAAAAGGGTATTGCCTCGCTCTCCTTGAATGGCTCGAAAAAAGGATTTGAGACTGCTGTATCTGATTGAGGTGTCATCGGTCGAGTTTGGTGCCGCGTTTCGACGCTGAGTCTGCCGCGGCTTCGGTTATAATGTTTATTGTCAGCTGATCAGCGCCCAGTCGCTCCATGATGCTCCTGTCGGCATCAATGCACTTAAAGAAGCTCGAAGTGTTGAATTCCGAGGCAGCGATATAGTCGGAATATGCCTCGACGGCACCCTTCAGATCCTTAAGGGCGAGCATGGCATGACCGCGCATAATATGATCGTAGGCCGTGTCAGGATCATTGTCGGGCGAGAGAGTACGGAGCCGCATGGCTGTTGACAGAGCTTTCTCGTGCTCACCCGTGATGAGCTGGCACATGGTCATCATGCGGAGGGTGTCGGTGTGATCGGGTTTAAGATAGTCAGCCTTGTAGAGGAGGGCAAGAGCGTCGCTGTAACGATGGAGCTGCATCAAGGTATCCGCGCGAGCCATGATGTCGGCTCTGCGGTCGGGTTTGAGAGCCTCGATCCTGTCAAAAACTGCAAGTGCCTCAGTATATTGTCCCGATTTCCTGAGGAGAGTGGCGATACGCCTTAAAGTCCAGACACTCTCTGAGTCGATAAGATCGGCGGTGTGATAGGCTTTTAGCGCTTCGTCGGGGTGGCCGGTCATTTCCAGAAGATATCCCTTTTTCTGAAACAGCTCGGCCGACGGGCGGGCGAGCTCCTCGATCCGGCTGAAAAGTTGAAGTGCCTCCTCATGGTGGCCACGGCGGAAGTAAAACTCGGAAGCGACCGACAGTCCTTCGGCATCGGATCCCATTTCGTCGCGGAGAAAGGGGGTAGTCAGGGGATTGATAGGACGGATAAAGGGATCGTTGAACTCTCCCTTGCGCCTGAAGAGCTTGAAAAAGCGATAGACATTCTGGACAAAGGAATTGGCAGCATCCGACCGTGAGCGCTGTTCGGCGTTGAGATCTGTGGCCCGCAGCTCCTGCCATTGTTTCTGCTGCTCCCTGATCTGGGCCGAGATACTGGGCCCCATCATGTTGCCCCCCATTCGCGAGGCAAGAAGGACGAGAGAGTATTTGTCGCCGTCACACATCATTGGCAGATCCTCTATTGATTGAGCCAGCTGCTCTACGCCGGAGGCTGCCGCGGCTGAGTGAGCGGCATAAAAAGGCAGGAACCAGTTGGCAGGATCATTGAAGAAAGCAAAATCCTTGAGATTGCCCATCGTAGCCATCATCACGTCGGCTCCCTCGCTCTGCAGATCGTTGAGCTCGCGCAGCTTGTCGCCCAAGCCGCTTTTCTCAAAAAGATCTTCCCATTCGGGGTTGAGTCCGCCATCCTCGTCAAAGGGATTGGCCTCCGTCTTGCTGAGATCGCTTATTTTCCGGTTGATATCCGGCCGGAGTTTCATCAGTCCGGGGATGAGCTCATCGGTCATTTTGCGCCTGACCCGTTCGGTGTCGCGCGAACGGATAAGCTGCATGAAGGCCATGCGCAGATCAGCACCCGGATCAGGCAGATCGGCGAGAGCTCTCAGGGCTGAGGTGAGGCGGCGGCTGCCGGTGGTATATGACGGCGCGGAGGCCAATGCGAGTATCAGAGCTGTCAGCGCTATTGCACCGAGCGGCGTGGTGTGGTTGATGCGGTAGGTGTCGGCGAGGATCACGGCCCTGCGTTCGTCGAAATATTGCAGCGAGCCGAGGAGGAGCGCCCCTATGAGTTGAACTCGGGTGTGGGATGGCAACCGGAGAGTGCCGGCTGCCACGGCGGAGTGGAGCACCTCCGCATCGGAGGGCTGGAGCGGGTATGTGATCCATACCCGATTGAATAGCCGGGTGGCCATGCTCTCGAGGGTCGCCTTGGGTGTGGATGGATCCGCAGCAGCCCTGTTGTAGGTCTGGAGGAGATGGCTGATCGACTCGTCGGCCCGGGTGTTTTCAAAACGCAATGTTGAGAAGTAGAGGGTCGATTCGTCGGAATCCTGAAGCGACTGGCGCTCTATTGCAGCACATATCGCCGCAGATTCGGCAGCAATGTCGGCAGCAATTTCGCCGCGATGAGGATCTGCAACACCGTCGATCAGGAATCTTGACAGCATCGAGTAGCTCTCGGAGAGAGCCGTAATGCGTGAGATAATATTGTAGGGAGCCGAGGCGGCGCGTGCAAATCCTTCGAGATTTGAAAGAGCCTGACTCAGACGGCCTGCCGAGAGGGCGGCCGTCACTGCTCCGGAGAGATTCAGTATGGTGGTTTTTTTCAGAGACATGTCGGGATTGTTTTTGCTCGTTAAAAGAGATCGCAAAAACCGTGCCATTCTCTTAACAAGGAGGAATTATATGCAAAGTTAGCTATTTGCACCGGCTCAGGGTGTAAATAGCTAACTGATTTTGATCTCTTATTGTTAGAGCTGAGAGCTGTTTTTAATTTTTATTGGCATCCGGAGCCGGCGCGGAGGTCGGGATTGCTGCCGGCGCAGGTGCGGTGGGCAGCTCGGGCTTCTGCATATTGACCTCGCAGTAGTCGGCAGAGGAGGCACGGAGTCCGAACCGGGGGCACATCAGAGCAATATGCTCGAAGATTTCGCTCTGGACGGCCTCATAAGCTGTCCAGGCCGTTGTTGTATAGCAGTAGATCTGCAACGGCATACCTTCGGGCGAGGGTGCTGTGAGGTTGACGAGAATCTGCTGATCGGTGCCGATGAGCGGATGGTGGAGCAGATAGTAGCACATATAAGCGCGGAACAGACCGAGGTTGGTGGCAAGTGTGCCGTTGACGCAGGCCACTCCCGGATCATACTGGATGCCGTTGGCTTTAACCTTTGCCACAAACTCCTTGATGCCCGGCAGGTCGATCACATCGTTTATCATATCGTCGGTGAGGGCGCGGATTGAGTCGGTGTCAAAATAGAATTTTCGCGAGATAAGACGCCAGCCTGCATCAGTCATGCCGCGCCAGTTCTGGAACGAAGTGCTGACGAGGGTGTAGGGGGGAAGGGTGACAATGGTGTTGTCCCAGTTCTGGACCTTTACAGCCGTGAGGCTGACGTCGACCACGATGCCGTTGGCGATAGTTGAGGGAACCACAATCCAGTCGCCCACACGCAGCATATCGTTTTGGCTCAACTGGATCCCCGCGACAAATCCGAGAATACTGTCTTTGAAAATCAACATGAGGGCAGCGGCAAAGGCACCGAGACCGGTGAGAAGCACTGCGGGAGATTTGCCCACGATCACCGAGACGGCCACGATAGCCGAGATGATCCATACAAGCCCTATGCTCACATTGAGGATGCCCTGAAGAGGAAGATTTTTAGTGTTGTTGCGCTGGTCAAAGCGTGTCCAGCAGAAGCGGAGCACGGAGACAATACCGAGTGCGAAGACCACTATGCTCCAGAGGATCAATACTTTCATGAAGATCTTGCTCAGGACGGTCTCGCTGTCGAAGGCAAACGGAATCATGGCCATGACCACCAGCGGCGGAATGACATTGCAGCAGGTAGATAGCGTTCCTCTCTGAAGGAGTTCTTTCGCCACCTCGGTGTGGTAGGTTGCGACAATGCGCCGGGCAATAAAGAGAATCGCACTTCTGACCGCCGCACCGATAAGCAGGGCTATCACGGTGATCAGTACAACATAAATGACCTCCTGAAGGGTAGGATCATGTTTGAGACCTATACCGTCGAGGATCTTGTCAACATGGGTCAGAAGCCAGGTTGCCACCTGATGGGTGGGGATTACGCTTGCAAAGAGTGACATGGATAAACTGGAATGTGATGAAAATAATATATCATGGCCGTCAACTGTGGCCTTTTTCAGGTATAACCACCGAAGGGGCCATCATGTTCGGTCTGTCGGCGATATAAAAAATGACGACAGCCGGCATTGGAGGATATGCCGGCTGTCGAGAGTAAGATAAGATCGGTCAGAAGCGACGTCCGCCGCCGCCCATGCCGCGGCCCGGACCACCGGGGCCACGTCCGCCGGGACCATGACCCGGGCCATTACCGGGTCCGTCTCCCATGCCTTGAGTGCGGGCGCCCTTGCCTACGGTGTTGAAGCGCCATGCAACGGTGGCCATGAAGTAGCGGGTGAGTGTGTTGACGCTGCTCGTGAGGTCATACTGATCGCCGGGAGTGTAGGTGACGGTCTTGCGCTGGCGGAGCAGGTCGTAGCCCTTGATGCTGAACGTAAGGCTCTTGTCGCGGAGGGTCTGATAAGAGAGTGAAGCATTCCACATCCACTCATTGCGATCATAACCCTCGGCATAACCCTTTGTGCCCGTAAACGACAGATCGCTCGAAAGAGTGAGGCCGAACGGCATATACCAGTAGGCGCGGAAGAAGCCGCCGTAAGAATGGATGTCGGGGGTGGAATTGGATCGGCCGTTGGCGGATTTGAGTGTGTTGGACGAAGTCTGGAAAGAGTAGCGGGGGCGCAGCTCGAACTCAAGATTCTCAGGACGGTATGCTATGCCGGGCATGAAATTGACCATGGTCGAGAGAGTGGCGTTGCGCTCGTTGCTTATGAAGCCTACCGAACGGTTCATGTTGACGAAAGCGTTCACATTTACCGACCAGAACTTGTTGCGGAGCGGCTGGCTGAACATTCCCATGAAGCGGCCGTTCCATACGCCCGACACATTCTCGTAGGTCGTGATCTGACCGCCAAGAGGATTGGTGTAGGTGCGACTCGAGATGCTGTTCTGTGTTATCGACACATTGGCCATGGTCATAAACGAGCGCTGGGCCATGCCGTTGAAGTCGTTGAAGCGGAAGCTGATGTTGTGGGTATAGGAGGGGTCGAGGTCAGGGTTACCCACGATGATTCGTAGAGGATCGGAGGTGTCGGGAACGGGTTGCAACTGTGTCAGCGAGGGCTGCGAGGCGCGTCCGCGATAATCGGCCTGAAGGTTCATGGTCTTGGTGAAGCGGTGGCGGTAGCGCAGGAAGGGAGAGAAGTTCCACACCCATCGTGCCGGTATATTTCGCTCTTCAATAATGAGGTCGTGGCTTCGGCTCATCTGGGGCACTAAGTTGATGCCTGCATTAAGATTGTAGGCCTTGGTCACACGGCGGAAACCGAGACTGATCTCCTGATTGAAGTAGTCGTTGCGGAAACGGTTGGAGAGGGTGTCGTTGAGGATAAGTTGCGAATCGTCGATCACCGGTCGTCCGGTAAAGCCGTCGGGCCACAGGACCGGATGGTCGTAGACGAGCTTGTCGGCATTGTTCCAGCGATACTGAAGGCGATAGCTCAGAGTGAGGAAGTTGCCGTTTTTGACATTGCCCAGGGGCTCAGTCCAGCTGATGCGTGAGTCGACGTTGTCGTTCCATGTGTGGTTGTCAAAAATCTGGTCGTAGAGATCGGTGGAGTCGTTGAGGAGATCGGGCAGACGCTTCCAGTAGAAGATCTCGTTGTAGGAGTTCTCGTCTTCATTCACGTTGGTGTGGCTGTAGTTGGCCATGACGGAGAATGAGCGGCCGCGACGCTGCTTGAAGTTATGGTTGAAAATCAATCTCACCCCTCCGGAGATGGAGTGGCCGTTGCTGGCGTCGGTGTTGAAATTGCGGTTGACGTTGGCGCGGTTGATGTCGCGTGTCAGGGTGGTGTCGAAGCTCCATGTGTCGGAATAGTTTAGGGCAATATTCGGGCGGAGCTCAAGGGTGTTGAATGAGTCGGGTTTCCACTGCATGCGGAAGTCGCCCCTCACGCGGTGGCCTTTGTTTTCCTTGTCTGAAAACGAGCTCACATACTTTGTGATGTCGTTGTTTTTGTATTCGCGTTCGCTCGACGTGACGGTGTGACGGTCGCCATGATTATACATGACGCTGCCGCCGAAACGGAAAATCTGTTTGTTGCCGACATTAAAGTTCAGGCCGAGGCTCTGGGTGGTGTTAATGCCGTTGTTGCCACCCCAGCGGCGGAAGTTGTTGCCGTTGGAGTCAGTGAATCCTTCCTCATTGATGTTGTTGAAATTGCCGAGTAACGTTACGCTCTGGTTGTCGCCCCAGAGGCGGTTGATGTTGAAGGTGCCCTTATATCGGTCGTCGGTGCCATAGCCGGCTTCAGCATTGCCAAACCAGCCGTTTTTCATGCCGGGCTTCACGGTAAGGTTGATCACGGTTTCGTCTTCACCGTCGTCAACACCGGTCATACGCGCCAGATCACTCTTGCGGTCAACGACCTGGAGCTTCTGGATCATCTCGACAGGCAGATTCTTCGATGCCACTTTGGGATCATCGCTGAAAAATTCCTCACCGTCAAGCAGGATCTTTTTGACAGTCTTGCCATTGGCAGTAATGGAGCCGTCATCGCTGACTTCCACTCCCGGCAGACGCTTGAGCAGGTCTTCCACCACGGCGTTAGGCTGGGTCTTGTATGCTCCGGCATCATATTCAACAGTATCTTCCATCACCTTGATCGGGGTTCTGACGCCGGTGATGAGTACCTCCTTGAGTGCGAGTCCGCCTTCCGACATCTTCAGGGTGTCGAGTTTCACATTGGCGCCCTTGATGGTGACAGGCTGCCGGATGGTCTCGTAGCCGATATATGAGACTTCGAGCGAATATTTACCGTTTTTGAGATTGCCGAGCGAGAAGTGTCCCTTGATGTCGGTCGTCACACCGCCTACGTAGGTGGAGTCTTTCGCAATCTTGAAAAGCCGGATCGAAGCCTGGGGGAGCAGTTCACCTTCGGAGTCCGTGACATTACCTGAAATTGTGTATGCCAGACAGGAGAGAGAGGTCATCACCACCGCGAGGAGCAGTGCTGCCGCGCGGCCGATGTGTTGAGCTGGAGCCATGGAGGATTTAGGATTGGTTGGTTTATTTTTACTTAAAAATTGTTTACTGTCTCTTT
>CAYWWE010000067.1:0-1392 GCA_964461785.1 uncultured Bacteroides sp. | reverse complement strand
CGAACAACCTGATTTGCTGATGCGTTGTCAAAGTATAATTTGACAATATGACATTACTATGAAAACTGCAAGATATTTTATCGCAGCGGCTCTGGCCGGCGCCATCATCCCAATATTTTCGAGTTGCATGCCGATGCTCGACACTTCGCTGAGCATGTCGCCCGCCCCGGGAGTTAACGTGGGCGTGGGAGTCAGCACCCCGATTCCGGGGCCGTGGAACGACGGTCCTTTCTCGCCCTACTGGGGAGGCGGGATCGCAGGCATCCCGGCATGGGGTCTCGGTCCGGCCACGCCACCTCCGCCTCCCGCGCGCCCGATCGTTGTCCGTCCACAGATCCCTCAGAACCGTCCGGTCACGCTTCCATCCCATACCGTGGTTCCTCCCGAGGGAGCTGTGCGTCCCTATCCCACCGGACCGGGCCCCGTGGTGGGTGGTACGGGACTCCCCAATATGCGTCCGGGCGCTGCCGGGAACAATGGAGGCGGCAATGCAGTGACGCCTCCGTCGGGTGGCGGCTCATTCCGCCGGCCTTATCTCAGACAATAATGAATCATTTCCATCGCATGACGTGAAAAACTATCTCTGTTTTTTCCATCATGCGATGGATTTCGCTTTTATTTACTTGATCGGTGGATAGTGGTGGAAAGCAGTGGATTATGAATTGGTAAACAAAAAGTAAACAAGTCTTTTTGGGCTGAGGGGGAGTATGATCCTAACTTTGCATGGGCAAAGATGCCCCCTTGTAGACACCTTATCGTTTTTTCATCTATATTCCGGCACGAATGAATGACATATTACAAAGTGGTGGGCTGTCTGCAATGAATGTCAAATAAATTTCGTAAATTTGCATCATGCGATGGTTTGGAATAATTATTGCCGTATTGGTGGCGATGGTGGTGGTTGCCGGATGTAAGGATTCTACCGACAGGATTCTCGACCGGGCTTCGGTCATGGCCGAAGATGATCCCGAGGCAGCACTGTGTCTTCTCGACTCGATTGACAGGAGCGACCTGAGCCGGGGTCAGCGGGCGCGCAGTCGGCTCCTCCGGATCAAGGCGTCTGACAAAGCCTACATCACCCATACATCGGACAGCGCTCTCGTTGAAGTTCTCGACTACTTCGGGTCACACGGCAGCAAGGCGGAGCGGATCGAGGCGCTCTACTATGGCGGCCGTGTATATGCGGATATGGGCGATGCACCCCGGGCGCTGGAATATTTCAACAGAGCACTCGAGCGGGCTGAAAGAGACGAACCCCGATCACAGCTTCATCTGAACATACTCTTCCAGAAAGGATCCTTGCTGCGCGATATGGCTCTGTATGATCAGGGAGTGGCGCTCCTGCAGCAGACCATCGATCTTGACACTGAGCTGCGGGATACGTTTAATCTC
>CAYWWE010000066.1:0-13174 GCA_964461785.1 uncultured Bacteroides sp. | reverse complement strand
AGAAGGATATCGACAATTTCAACCGGGAGGAACAACGGCTCGAGCTCTTCGCTCCAATCATCCGCCCGGCCCATATGGTCAACGGCAAGATTGTCTACAAGGACCGTCTCCTTACTTATTATTATGTGTTCGTGCGCGGCACGCTGGATGATGTCAAGGAACTGTGCGTCAATCCCGGTAATGATCTGAGCCTTATGCTCGACCGTAGCTCCGATCACCGTTACGGAATACTCAGCGACGAGGAGATGGAAAATTTCAAACTGATTGCACGTGCTCACACCAACACCATCCCGTTCTTCAATATCGAGGATATTGATCTGGAGGAGGGTGACAGGGTGGAGGTGGTCGACGGCGACTATGCTGGACTACGGGGTACGTTCATCCCTAAGTCGCGGAGCACCCGAGGCAATCTCGTTATTGCTGCCACGGCCGATCTAGGGGCGATAGTGTGGAACATCGATGCGAAATATGTCCGTATTCTCGAATTCGCCGCTAACTCGCGCCGGCAGTATGATCTTCTCGATGCTTTCATTCCGAAGCTGTTCCCGATACTCCGCAAATTCCATTCGCAGGAGAGGCTTACGAACCGGGAGAAGACAATGCTGTCGGTGTTCAACCAGCGTATGGGGACGGTGGTGCCCGATAACCACAAGTTTGAGGCGAAATTATTGGCTACGCTGATGTGCGTGCAGAGTATCACGGGCGATATGCCGGGCTACACGGCGTCGCTGGCCCGGTTTGAGAAACGCCGTAATGCCGTTTCTAACGAGTGGACGCTGGCTTTGATCGAGCTGATGATGTCCGTGGCTCAAAACGATATGCCGCGCCTGAAACGTGCATATTCCACAATCGAAAATTCTTCGGAAAAGCTCTCCAAATCTCAGCAACAGCTGCTGGACGAGTTCCAATACTATACAACGAATCAACCGCTGAATGAGCTTCACGCTGACTGACTGTCTGATTCCCGCCGCTACGTGTGTCGACTATACCGACAAGGAGGAGATATGCGGTTATCAACTCTTGCTTTGTAAGATCTACGAAAGCGAGGGCGGCCTGGGGTATCCGGCTGTTTGCAATCCGTCGACTCGAGAGGTTGAGCGTCAGGGTATCGTATGGCTTCGCGAGGTGAAAACAGCCTTAATGGAAATATTCTCCAGACCGTTGGCTGCCTCCGAAAGCGATCGGCATCTGACACTAGGCGATATACCTGAAGTGCTGAGCAGTTACGATTTCTTTCACCGTATCTGCTACGGCAAGGCTGATTCCGATTTCGTCAGGAAGATGAGGCTGATGACTGTTGACCGCTGGCTGAAGGGGGACAAAAGCATCTCGAAAACAGCCGTAGTCATCGAACTTATGCGCGAGGTGAACCGCGACATCCGGAAGCTTGACGACCGGTATTCGACATATGCCATCTCAACGATAGGCGACTGGGTTAAGGAGCTGATGCGCTTCGGCAAGTTCCGTGGCATAACGCTGGAGGAGACCTATCAGCGCCTGGGGTTCCTGATCATAGACAATCTCTTCGCATACCTCGGTAGCAAGGATCAGGCCGCGGCAAAGGCTCGCTGGATAGAGCGCTACACCCTCACCGACAGTGAGATCGACGCACTCGACACCCCAACTCTCCGCGCCTACATCGCCTTCACCCAAAGCGCTGCCACCCTCACCCGTATGGACTCCTTTGACGGCATGGACACCCAATACGCCCGCCTCCTATCCAAATTCGCCACCCAAGCCGACCTCAACCCCTACGAACGCCAGGCCCTCCACCTCGACCTCCTCACCCGCCGCCCCCTCTCCTCCTGCGGCTAACTACAAAATTACTAAACGAATACTCATAACCAAATGAAAGGAATAGTACTTGCCGGAGGATCCGGCACACGGTTGTATCCGATCACTAAGGGGGTCAGCAAGCAGTTGCTCCCGATTTTTGACAAGCCGATGGTGTATTACCCGATCTCGACGCTGATGCTGGCGGGGATCCGGGATATCCTCATCATCTCGACGCCGCAGGATCTGCCGGGTTTCAAGCGTCTGCTTGGCGACGGCGCGGACTACGGAGTTAACTTCACCTATGCCGAGCAGCCATCGCCCGACGGTCTGGCTCAGGCTTTTATCATAGGACGTGAGTTCATAGGCGACGATTCTGCCTGCCTCGTGCTCGGCGACAATATCTTCCACGGAGCCGGGTTCTCAGAGGTGCTGACCAAGGCTGTCGAAGCTGCCGAGAAGGATGCCAAAGCCACCGTGTTCGGCTACTGGGTCAATGATCCCGAGCGTTACGGCGTGGCTGAGTTCGACCACCATGGCAACTGTCTGTCGATCGAGGAGAAGCCCGAGCATCCGAAATCAAACTACGCCGTTGTCGGGCTCTACTTCTATCCCAATAAGGTGGTCGATGTCGCGGCACGTATCAAACCGTCGGCACGTGGCGAACTGGAGATTACGACCGTCAACCAGGAGTTCCTCAAGGATGGCGAACTGAAGGTGCAGACGCTTCCCCGCGGCTTCGCATGGCTCGACACCGGCACACACGACTCTCTGGCTGAGGCTTCGATCTATGTTGAGGTGCTCGAAAAGCGCCAGGGGCTGAAGATAGCCTGTCTCGAGGGGATAGCCTACCGTCAGGGCTGGATATCGAAAGAGAAGATGATCGAACTTGCACGGCCCATGCTCAAGAATCAGTACGGTCAGTATCTGATGAAGGTTGTGGAAGAAGTGGAACGTACCGGCGATAAAAATCTTGACTGAAATGGAGGTAATCAAAACAGATATAGAAGGAGTTGTCATCATGGAACCGCGGATATTCAGTGACGCGCGCGGCTACTTCTTCGAGAGCTATTCCAAGCGTGAGTTTGACGAGAAGGTCCGTCCGGTCGACTTCGTTCAGGACAACGAGTCGATGTCGACCCGCGGTGTCATGCGCGGACTGCATTTCCAGCGTCCGCCATTCACGCAGAGCAAGCTGGTGCGCTGCGTCAAGGGGCGCGTGCTCGACGTGGCGGTCGATATCCGCAAGGGGTCGCCGACCTACGGGCGCCATGTGGCGGTGGAACTGTCGGAGGAGAATCACCGTCAGTTCTTCGTGCCCCGCGGTTTCGCCCACGGATTCGCCGTGCTGAGCGATGTGGCTATATTCCAGTACAAGTGCGATAACTACTATCATCCCGAGGTCGACGGCGGCATCTCCATAGCCGACAATTCGCTCGGCATCGACTGGCTCATCGATCCTACGGAGGCTATCCTGTCGGAGAAGGATACGAAGCATCCTTTACTCAAAGACTTTGATTCGCCTTTTGACATCAATATAAATCTCTACGCCGAATGAATACACTCGTAACAGGAGCGAACGGGCAGCTGGGCAACTGCATGCGCAATGCGGCCGCGGGAGCCCGTGACCGCTACATCTTCACCGACGTGGCAGAGCTTGACATCACTGATGCCGAAGCCGTTGAGCGGATGGTGAAGGACTGCGATATAAAGGTGATAGTCAACTGTGCAGCATACACCAACGTCGACAAGGCCGAGAGCGATGCCGAGTTTGCCGAGAAGCTCAACGCCACGGCTGTAGGGAATCTCGCCCGAGCGATCAAAACAAACGACGGCACGTTGATACACATCTCGACCGACTATGTGTTTGGTGGTTCGCAGGGCAACACTCCCCGCACTGAGGAAGAGCCCGTGAATCCAACCGGGGTCTATGGTCTGACGAAGCTTCACGGCGAGGAGACCATAGCTAAATCCGGTTGTAAGTCGCTGATTTTCCGCACGGCATGGCTCTACTCAGAGTACGGCAAAAATTTCGTAAAAACCATGCTGAATCTTACCGCGACGAAGCCGGAACTGAAAGTAGTGTTCGACCAGTGCGGCACTCCGACCTATGCGCAGGATCTCGCCGACGCGATATTCCACATCATAGAAAACCGCCAGTACGAGGGCAACGAGGGTATCTACCACTACTCCAACGAGGGGGTCTGCTCGTGGTATGATTTCACCAAAGCCATAGCCGAAATCTCTGGCAATACCGGTTGTGACATACAGCCCTGCCACTCCGACGAGTTCCCCTCGCCGGTAGTAAGACCATCCTATTCCGTGCTCGATAAGACCAAATTCAAGAACACCTTTGGGCTATGCGTGCCTTACTGGACCACTTCGCTCAAAAAATGCATTAAAAACCTGAAAACTAATGAAGCGTAATATATTAATCACCGGTGGAGCCGGATTTATCGGCTCACATGTTGTCCGTCTGTTCGTCAACAAGTATCCGGATTATCACATTGTCAATCTCGACAAACTGACCTACGCCGGCAACTTGGCCAATCTTAAGGACGTGGAGGATCGGCCGAACTACACTTTTGTCCGCGCTGACATTGCCGATCTCGACGAGATGCGCCGTATAATTGCGGAGTATCAGATCGACGGCATAATTCATCTGGCCGCCGAGAGCCATGTGGACCGGTCGATCAAAGATCCGTTCACTTTCGCCCGGACCAATGTCATGGGCACGCTCGCCCTGCTTCAGGCTGCGAAGGAATACTGGGAGTTGCTTCCGGAGAAGTACGAGGGCAAGCTCTTTTACCACATCTCGACCGACGAGGTGTATGGCGCGCTCGAGCTGACCCACCCCGAGGGAGTTCCAGCGCCATTCACCACTAAGGCGTCGTCGGAAGACGATATGGCTTACGGCACTGAGTTCTTCGTCGAGACAACGAAATATAATCCACATTCACCCTACTCGGCGTCGAAGGCATCCTCCGATCACTTCGTGCGTGCCTATCACGACACCTACGGGATGCCCACTCTCGTGACCAACTGCTCGAACAACTACGGTCCCTACCAGTTCCCCGAGAAGCTCATCCCCCTGTTTATCAACAATATCCGCCACGGTAAGCCCCTGCCGGTCTATGGTAAGGGTGAGAACGTGCGCGACTGGCTCTTCGTCGAAGATCATGCCCGCGCCATCGACCTCATTTTCCACAAAGGCAAAGTCGCTGAAACCTACAACATCGGCGGATTCAACGAATGGAAGAACATCGACCTGATAAAGGTCATAATCCGGACTGTCGACCGCCTGCTGGGCAATCCCGAGGGGCAGTCGGAGAAACTGATCACCTACGTCACTGACCGTCTGGGCCACGACATGCGCTACGCCATCGACTCCCGCAAGCTCCAGTCCGAATTAGGCTGGGAGCCCTCGCTGCAATTTGAGGAAGGGATCGAAAAGACCGTCCGCTGGTACCTCGACAATCAGCCCTGGCTCGACAACATCACCTCCGGCGACTACGAACGCTACTACGACGAAATGTACCGCAACCGGTGATTTACTATCTACCGTCACTCATTAACCGGCCTATACGGGATATAAATGGCGTTTTGGCGCGGGTATAACCATCGCGATCGTTACGATACAGCGGTAATAGGCTCAGTTTAAGCGATTCGTAATCTTTTGCAGCATCAGGATGCGAGAGAAGATAGTCGCGGAAACGTATCTCCTCGTTATCGCCGTACTTCCTGACATGAACATGGAATACCCTATCGGCATACCCATGGGGAGTATACCCCTTATTGAAGCTCAGACGCGGCGGAGCTTCCGACATACATATGTAGCCCGCGCTCTCAAGCCGCACCTTCAATCCCTGCCAATCGCTGGCGGCATCCACCTCCACCAGAATATCCACTATAGGCTTGGCACATATACCGGGGATTGCCGTACTGCCAATGTGGTTGATCACCGGCAAATAATCATTCAGCAGTCCTCTCAGGAGCCTTATCTCCTCGTGCGCCCATTCGCGCCACTGCGGATCGTGCGCTGCCAGAGCTATGGGAAACAGCTCCCAAAGCTCGGCAAGCGACATATCTTTAAGCGATTTTGTTGACATAAAGGGTTTTCAGATAGCAGATTCAATCACGGATAAAGCATCCAGGAGATTACCTACCGTATCATCTGATATCCGACCGGATAATACTATTAGCGTTGCAAACTTTCCCTTTTGTCTCATATACATCAACACGGTTTTATATTCATTCAAATTACCGGCTACTGGAAGTCCATAAACTATAACATTAACTTTGTTAGGCCCTTGCTGCAACGTTAGTATCTCGGCAAAAGGACTGAATTTCAGATAGGAGTCCATAATTTCTTCTCCACACTTTTCGGCCTCAGCATTTCCAAGTTCATATACCTTTACCCAATTTACCTCAGCTTTTCCCGCGAGAATGCCAAGCGGACTATCGCGTTGATCTTTAGGAATACGGTCAAGCATCGATTTATTCAGATAAGTGATATTGACATCCGGATTCGACGCCAGCTTTTTATTGATTTCAGAGGTCTGAGCATAAACGGTGGCCGACACTGCCATCATCGCAATAAGTAAGGTAACTATTCTTTTCATTTCGACAGATTTTTATTTATATCGTTAATATCTTGTTTTATTCTTATTTCATTCACACGCTCCACAGTGTTCCTGGATTGATTACTGATACCCGACAGAACGTTTCGCAGAGCATTGTTCACTGTATTGATTCTGATCTCCAGTTCCTCATCTGAGATCATTTCGGTCAGCGTGTCCGTTTCGGCTTCGAGCAGCCATATAGCGGAATCCGGCTCAGACGCCACGCGTTCCGCAATGAAATCGGGAGCAGGCTCACGGAGTCCGCTGAATTTATTGATGACAGTGACACACAGTACAACCACGGCCACGGCGGCCGCTACTCCGGAGTAAAACACCTTAACCCATGATCTGTTAACGTTAGCTTTTCGGTCGATCGAATGAATCAACCGCTCTTCAAGATCATCGGGGACTGCGATGTCCGACGATTCTATGGTGCGGAATATCACAAGTTCTTTCCGGATTTCCGGAGGAAACTCATCTGCCGTCTCCGATGCCGATCGCAGCATATCATAATCGAGAGGGGAAATTTCTCCCGAATAGTACTGATCGAGCAATTTCTTTATCATTTCGACTTCCATATCCTTGAAAATCATTTAATGTCCGACAATAATTCTCTCAATCGGGTACGCGCGCGGCTCAGTATCACGCGCACGTTGCCCGGCGTCATTCCAAGCAGTTCGGCTATCTCGGCATTTGAGAAGCCACCGTAGGCGCTGAGCCCCATCACGTATTTCTGGTCGGGAGTGAGGCTATCCATGGCCCGCTTCACCACGTCGGCCGAGTCGCGCCACTCCACACTGCTGTGTATGTCCTCCTCCGAGGCCACATTGTGCATCACAGTTATTTCCTCTGATATTTTCCTACGGTTCATATTGTTGATACATAGATTTTTCACCATTCTCAGACAATAAGCCCCGACATCCTCCACATAGCATAGCCTGTCGCGGATATTCCAGAGCTTCAGCATCACATCCTGCACGGCATCAGCAGCCTCGTCGGCGCTCCCCATCACGGAAGCGGCAACTCGATACATCGTCTTATAGTGCGGCAGAATATTAGCCTTAAAGTCCTCTTTGGTCATATCGGGAATAATGTCCTCTATTTATAAAGACGCATTAATTGCTCTTAGCGTTACAAGAAAATTTGATTATTTTTGTAATCGTAAATCTATGATAGGACTTGTTGACTGCAATAACTTCTTTGTATCGTGTGAGCGCACTGTCAGGCCCGAGCTTGCAGAGCGCCCAGTCATTGTGCTGAGCAATAACGACGGATGTGCCGTGGCCATGTCAAATGAGGCGAAGGCTCTCGGTGTGACTCGCGGCGTACCGCTGTTCAAGATCAAGGATCTGGTGGCACGCCACCACATAGTCTGTCTGCCGGGCAATCATCTGCTGTACCGCGAAATTTCAACCCGTGTCATGGCCATCATCTCGGTGCTGTGCAGCGATATAGAGATCTATTCTATCGACGAGGCTTTCATGCACATCCCTGACGATACGGGCGATCTGGCCGGCTACGGACGCTATGTGGTAAAGACCATATTGCGCGAAACCGGAATCCCGGTATCGCTCGGCATTGCCAACACCAAGACGCTGGCAAAGATCGCGGCCCGCTTCGCCAAGAAGCATCCCGGATATCAGGGAGCATGCCTAATCGACTCTGATCCCAAGCGCATCAGGGCCCTCGAGCTGACGGCTGTCGAAGATGTATGGGGCATAGGACGTCGCACGGCGGTAAAACTGCATAACGTGGCCATAGACAGCGCCTTGCAACTCGCATGTCTACCCGAGGAAACCGTAAAGCGCATGTTTGCCGTCAACGGCCAGCGTACTTGGCGCGAACTCAACGGCCAGCCGACTATCACAGACGATCATCACCACGATCAGCGTAAGACCATCTCTCACTCGCGATCGTTTGCCACCGACATTTCCGATACCGGCATTCTCAGCGAAGCTGTGAGCGAATTTGCCGAAAGCGTAGCCCGCAGGCTGCGCCGCCTCAATTGCTATGCCCTTGAGATAGCCGTATATATAGCCACAAACCGGTTTCATACATATGCAGAGCAATACACTGCCTCGGCCATCCGACAGTTTAACGAGGCCACCAACGACACTATGGTGATATCGGCAGCTGCTGTTGAAGTCCTCCGATCAATCCATCGTCACGGCACAGGAATCAAAAAGGCCGGGGTAGTTCTCACCAAAATCACTCGGCGCGAAGGCCGTCAGCTCGATCTGTTTTCCGACAGTACAAAGCGCGAGAAGCGTGAAAAACTAATGAAAGCCATCGATGCAATTAACTCAGCCAACGGTCCCCGGCCCGTAGTGCGTCTTGCCGCGTCGGTAAGGCATGAACCATGAACTTAGCTGCATTGTTATTTATAATTAAAAGATTATAACGATTTTATTCAAAGATATTTATGGAAAACAATTCACAACCAGCCAATAACGGGAGCGAAGCCACTCCTGCGGCCACTGTTGCCGATCAGGTAGTGGATATGCTGTCCGAAGCCGGAATCAAACATTTGTACGCCATTACGGGCGACAGTCTCAACGATCTTACCGATGCAATTTCGCGCGACGGACGCGTAAAATTCATTCACATGCGCCACGAGGAGTCTGGTGCCTTTGCCGCAAGTGCGGAGGCGCAGCTCACAGGTCGTCTGGCGGCTTGCGCCGGAAGCAGCGGCCCGGGCCACGTGCATCTTATCAATGGCCTTTACGACGCTCAGCGCAGCAACGCTCCGGTGCTTGCCATCGCTTCTACGTGCGCCTCAGGTGTGTTCGGCACCGAATATTTTCAGGAGACCAACCCCACGCTGCTGTTTTCCAATTGCAGCGTCTACAACGAGATGGCCGTCACCCCAACCCAGGTACCCCATATGCTTCAGGCCGCTATGCAGGAAGCCATAGGCCGTGGTGGTGTAGGAGTCATCGGGCTTCCACGCGATGTCATTGGTCAGAAAGCTGTGAGTTCCTACGCATCGTCGCGCCCCCTCTACACTCAGCGCCTCCCCGAGCCGACGACCAATGAGGTTGAAGCGGCGGCCAAGCTTCTCAACGAAGCCACGAGTGTGGCTATTTACGCCGGATCAGGAGCCAAGGGAGCTGTTGACTCACTCATGAAAGTGGCCTCGTTGATGCAGGCCCCGGTAGCAACCACCTACAAAAGCCAGCTCGAACTCACCCGCAACTGTCCCAACTACGTGGGTCATATGGGATTTCTCGGCATGTGGTCGGCCGAGGACGCTATAGCCAATGCCAACGTGATACTGATCGTAGGTATGAACTTCCCCTACCCCGGATTTTTCCCGACCGACAAGAAGATAATCCAGGTAGATGTACGTGCCGAGCGCCTCGGACGCAAATGCAAGGTCGACTTACCGGTCCGCGCCGATGCCGGTCTGTTTCTCGATGCCTTGATTCCCGCATTAAAGCAGAAGGAAAATCATGATTTTCTCGATAAAGCCCTTGATGATTACGCTAAGATAAAGACCGAATTTGCCCGTCCGGTGGCCAATCCCGGATCCAAAGGTGCAATTCGTCCCGAATTCATGATGGCTACCCTCGATCGGATCGCCGACAAGGATGCGGTGTTTACGGTCGATACCGGTATGAACAATCTTTGGACTTCACACTATCTCCATCCGGCCGACGGACGCGTGATGATTGGCTCATTCACCCACGGCTCAATGGCCAATGCCATGCCTATGGCTATCGGTGCCAAGTGTGCGGCACCCGACCGTCAGGTGATAGCAGTGTGTGGCGACGGCGGATTTGCCATGCTCATGGGCGAATTGCTCACCATAGTGCAGTATCAGCTTCCGGTGAAGCTGCTTGTAGCCGACAATCGAGCGCTGGCTTTCGTAAAATGGGAAATGGAACTCGCCGGCTTGAAGCCCAACGAGACCAATCTCGTGAATCCCGACTTCGGCAAGATGGCTCAGGCAATTGGTATGCACGCCGCAACGGTCGACGATCCGGCACAGCTCGAAGCGGCCATGACCGACTGGCTGAAGTTCGACGGTCCGGCACTTCTGTCAGTGGTAACTGACACCGACGCGGCATCGTTCTCTTTCTCAGAAAAAATGATGGACGCTGCTGCCCCCGGCAATCTCCTCTCCAACTTCGTACCGCTCGGCAGCCTCTGATCCCCCCAACATTCTCCACCTTTTTAATGTCAGATCGTAATACATTGGAGAACTATTCGTCAACTCATGATTTTTGATATTCATTGTCAGCCTCCTACTTCAAACGGAAACTGACTTTTTATTGTTTTAAAAATCGACTCTGCAACTTAATCACTCCCATAATAGAACATTATCGTCCTAATGAGCCCCAATTAAGACGCACAACGATTGTTAGTACCTGCCGCGATCAAAAATTTCCTTAGTCATCCTTGGAAATGTATTTTAGGTAGAACCCTAAATAAATGATTACTGCGGGTATTACGCCTAAAATAATACTCCATGTAGCGTTGATAATAAAATTTGGTATCGCCATATAATATGCCATATAATAATCTTCAGATTACAAATATATCACTATTATAACAACCAACAACTAAATATGGCTTCTCATCCGGCACTTTGATCATTTTTTCTCATCCTACCGACGTCAAACGGATAACAATAAAACTTAAAAGATTGAGGATCAGCCCGACAAGTGACTGACCCTCAATTTTTTTAAACCGTAAGAGCCGCGAGCGGGCCGAGGACGGTACAGACATCCGATACTCAAAGAGCGGTATACGAGCCTTTACCAAGTTCTATAAAGGACACTCGACCGAACGCATGAAGAAGTATGGATTCATACAGAAAACAAGCGAACAGGTCAAGGATACAACCACCAACAATCTTCGTAACGAATTTACTAACAGCGTAAAGAAAATCGCAAAGAAATATGGCTGTTCCTAAAACGTCTCTAAGCGCCGGTAAAATAATCCGCGCCGTCCTTCTGGAGGATGCAGAAGTAGCGGCGCGGACTAACAAGTTTTTTCCTGTAGTAGCCGACAGCGCGGAATTGCCTTACATACTGTACCGACGTATATCCCTGTCTCCGACACCGCAAAAAAGCGGTAAGCCCTGAGATGATGAGATACAGATAGAAGTACTTTGCCTCACGGCGCGATATAGTGAGGGGGTCGAGCTGGCCGAAGCGCTACGCAGCGCTTTGGATCACGTGGATACAGAGCATGAAGGGCTACGCCTCTGGTCTTGCTATTTGGCCGACAGCGAAGAAGTCTATCAGGATGATGCCTTTGTGCAGCAGCTAATATTCAGCATGAAAATGTAATTTGAAAATCTTAAAAGACGTATCATATGTCAACTACAACTAAAACCGGATATTGCAATGGCAGCGATATGCTGCTTTACATCGGTTCTAAGCCGATCGGTCATTGCTCTACCCACAGCGTGACCGTGAACAGCTATACAAAAGATCGCGCTGTGAAACCCGTGGCCTCCGTAAGTAAATCATCGGGCCGGTGGAAAGAGAAAGGCGTTACCGGCCTCTGCGTCTCCATCTCAGCCGAGGGTCTCGTGTTTTATCAGGAAGCCGAGAACGGCTATAAGTCGTGTCTCGCGATGGTGGCCGCAGGCCAGAGCGTCGCGGTCAAATGCATGGAGCGCGGAAATAGCACGACTCCCTATCTGAGCGGGAATTTTGTAATTTCCTCACTCGAACGCACTGACCCCGCACAGGATGATGCGACCTACTCTATCAGCCTCGAAAACGATGGCGAAGTGACTTTCGATGAAGACGCTCTTACCGAAGAACCCGCTGAATCATGAAACGTGTCGAGATCTTTATAAACGGCGAAGCATACCCCTGTAGCCCTACTATGGGGGCTATGCTCCGATTCAAAGAGGAGACCGGACGCGAGGTTACCGAAATCAGAACCGACAGCCCGACCGACCTCTGCACTTATATGTATTGCTGTGTTGCTTCCGCTTCGAAGCGCGAGGGTAGACCGCTCAGCATGTCGCTCATGGATTTTGCCGATAACATAACGGCCGAGGATATGGCAGGATGGTCGCAGTCGATCATGAGTGAGCAGCCCGAAGATCAGGTCACAGAGAGCGAAAAAAAAGCCTGTAGGCATCCATGAGGCGTTAGGCGTAGCTGTAGGCTGCATCGGCATGTCGTTCGATGATTTCTGCAAATGTGCTCCTGTGGAGTTTGAAAGCATTTGCAAGGCTTGGCAGGGAATGAAAGACCAGCAGACTCGCGATGCATGGGAGAGAACCAGAATTTCAGCGGCTATAGGCATACAGCCTCATGTGAAAAAGAGGATTACGCCACAGCAGCTTATGCCTATGCCCTGGGATAAGAAGGATCCAAAACGCAAGGCAGGCGCCCCCCGGCTGACCGCAGAGGAGCGAAAGCAACGGTTCGAACAGCTGTCCGGGTCATTAGAAGCCGGTTAATCATCATCTTTGGAATTGTATTTTACCAGCAGGCCTAATCCCGGAATAGCTCCAAGAATAGCCCCAAGGATGATGGTTGCTTTTGCGCTAAGAATAAAATTCAAAACTGCCATATAGCTAATCTTTAGATTGCAAATATATCAATATTATAACAAAACGACAACTAAATATGGCTTCTCATCCGGCACTTTGATTATTTATTCTCATCCTACCTACGGCAAACGGTTAACAATAAAACTAAAAAAATTGAGGACCAACCATTCAAATGGCTGACCCTCAATTTTTTTAAACCGTAAGAGCCGCGAGTGGGACTCGAACCCACGACCTTTTCGTTACGAATGAAATGCTC
>CAYWWE010000065.1:0-13240 GCA_964461785.1 uncultured Bacteroides sp. | reverse complement strand
AGTTAGCATACTCCGCAATCGCCTCTCCAGGCACATACACCTTCAGCGCGGGATTTGGATCAACAAAGACAGAAGAAGGATCAGTAACACAATTTGTTGTTCCCTCAAAGAAAACAGAAGTCAGCTTACTACAGTCAAAGAAAGAGTATTCACCAATCCAAGTTACCGCTTCGGGGATTGTTATTGAGGTGAGACCGGTACAGGCGTTGAAAGAATAATCTCCAATCGAAGTTACTGATTCGGGAATTATTATAGATGTGAGGCTACTACAAGATTGGAAAGCACATTTATCTATTGAAGTCACCCTATCTGGAATTTTGATTGAGGTAAGGCTACTGCAACCAGAGAATGTCCATACTCCTAATGAAGTCACCCCCTCCGGAATGTTGATTGAGGTTAGTCTGCTACATCCATTGAAAGCACTACCTCCTCCTATTGAAGTCAGTCCATCCGGGATGTTTATTGAAGTTAGGCTACTGCATTTCATGAAAGCACCACCTCCAATTTCGGTAACAGATTCCGGGAGATCTACGGAGATCAATTCGACACAACCATAGAAGGAGTTGTCATTGAGCCTAATCAAGGTATATTGTGTGTCTCCATCTTTGGGATTTTCCGGGAGAATCAGTCTCCCCGACACATTGTTTACAGAAACATAGGTGGCCGCTTCGGGATCAAAATCAGCCTCTCTTACGGCGCAAGTGCGGGCTTCATCGTCGATAACGGTATAAGTTATGGTTTGACCCTCGTAGGTGTAAGTGAACGCGTGTTTGATTGGAATTTCAAGAATAGTAATGGAGCCGTACTTATGTATAAAATTTAGTCGTACCTTACCTACCGAAACACCGGTGACAGTGATCTCGTTGCCGTTAACCACAAACTCAAAGTCGCCCTTTAGATTGTCGGACATCTCACCTTTTGCAAAAGTGAAATCGCTAAGGGGCATATAGTCATCTGGAACTTTTAGGGTTCTGGACTCTCCTACATTCAAATCACTTCTGAAATAGGATCTTAGGTATGGGCCCGGATTTTTCTCTGCCGCAACTTCTATGGAGAATTTTACCTCCGGATACTCCTTGTGAGTGTAGGTTAAAGTAGTTGTCAACGGTTCGTATATACGAACATAACTGAAGTCATTAGATATCTCAACATTGTTCGTGACTGATGACTCTACCTCGTAATCGGTAACACTGCAAATCAAACTATTTACTACATTATTCTCAAGGAGAGATTTGAGATCGATATTTGTGTTTGTCGGTACTACAATGCTCGGCTGCAAGACCTTGATATCCTTTGCCGATGGATTCTTGTCGGAGATATTGACAGTCTTGCTACAAGAGCCGAGTTTGTGATAGAACTCTATGTTTACACGCCCTTCTTTTACGCCCTCAAAAGTAATCTGATTTCCGTTAATAACGAAGTTGAAATCGGCATCCGGATAATCGAAGAGGGTATGCTTTTCTATGGTAAAATCGCTCAGGGGTATATAACCGTCCGGAATGGTTACGGTTTTAGTTAAACCTTTATAAACTGTTCCGAGATATTCGTCTAAGTACATTATCGGACTGTTCTTTGCCGTGACCTCTATGGAGAATTTTACCTCCGGGAACTCCTTATTGCTATAGTTCAGAGTGGTTGTCAAAGGCTCCTTGACATGAACATAGCCGTCGTTATTGTTAATGGACAATCCATCAGGCACGAATGATGCTTCGATGTTGTAATCATTATCACGACCGATCACTCCCGCAATTACATTGCCCTTAATTAGGTCGCTTGGCTTAAACCATAATCCTGCCGGAACAACAATGCTTGGCTGGAGTACCTTAATATCTCCTGCTGAAGGTTTCCTTACGACATTGACTGTATAATATGCCACACGGCCGAATTTGTGAGTAAATCGCAAGTTTGCCATTCCCTCGGTAATCCCGGTGAAAGTAATCTGATTGCCATCAATCTCAAAATTGAAGTAATCGTCCGGATTACCGGAGATGGCTGATTTCTCTATAGTGAAATCGCTGAGAGACAGATATCGGTCGGGAATCGTTACGGTTTTCGATAAGCCCTCATATACTGTTCCGAGATTGTTGTAGATATAGTATCCGGGATCCGATTTTGCTGTAACCTCTATGGAAAATTTGACATCCGGTAGCTCCTTATGAGTATAGGTAAGAGTGGTTGTCAGATTTGTATGAAAAAAGACAGAACCATCGGCATCATTGACAGATACAGTATTATTAGTGACCGACGATTCTACATTATAATCGGCGGCATTGCCAATTAATCCTTCTATGACATTATTCTCAACGAGGGAAGTTAGATAAAGTTCTGTGCCTGATGGGACAACTATGCTCGGCTGAAGGACCTTGAGCCCATCGGACTTATTCACCGTGACTGTTAGCTTCACAGGCTCCACGCCCGGCTGTGCCGAGGTCAGGGTCAGCTCCGCGCAGCCCTCCTTGAGGCCTTTGAGGATCAGCTTGCCACCCTCGACCTTGGCCGAAACAATCCCCTCTACGGAATATCCAACCGTATAGTCCGGATCGGTATTCTCAGCCGGAGCGACAACGAGTGCAACAGATTTTGATGCTCCCGCGTTTACCGTAACCACCTCATTCTCCACGCCAAGCGACGTGATCGCGGCATACACCTTGCCAACACTCTCAAAGTTAGCATACTCCGCAATCGCCTCTCCTGGCACATAAACCTTCAGATCCGGATTCGAGCTTGCAAAGACAGAAGAAGGATCGGTAACACAATTTGTTGTTCCTTCAAAGAAAACAGATGTCAGTTTTCTACAACCATAGAAAGCATCATTATATATTGAAGTTACCCTATCCGGGATAGTAATCGAGGTGAGGCTGCTACAATAACGGAAAGCGCTCTCTCCTATTGAAGTCACACCATCCGGGATAGTAATCGAGGTGAGGCTGCCGCAAAAATGGAAAGCGCGCCCTCCGATTTCCATTACCCCATCCGGGATAGTAATTGAGGTGAGGCTGCTACAACCAGAGAATGCACATCCAATTGAAGTTACCCCATCCGGGATAGTAATCGAGGTGAGGCTGCTACAACCAGAGAATGCACCCACTATTGAAGTTACCCCATCCGGGATAGTAATCGAGGTGAGACTTCTGCAACCCAAGAAAGCAAAGTTACCGAATTCAGTTACTCCATCCGGGATATTGATTGAGGTGAGACTGCTGCAATCCTGGAAAGCATAGTCTCCAATTGAAGTTACCCCATCCGGGATATTGATTGAGGTGAGGCTGCTGCAATCCTGGAAAGCATAGTCTCCAATTGAAGTTACCCCATCCGGGATATTGATTGAGGTGAGGCTGCTGCAATTACGGAAAGCTCTAGGTCTTATTTCAGTCACACCAGCTGGGATATAAATTGATGTTAGTCCACTGCAGTCGGAGAAAGCATCACTTTTTAATGCTAATACAGCAACCCCATCGGATATGTTTATTGAGGTGAGACTGCTGCAGCCACTAAAAACACTTGATCCAATTGAAGTCACTCCATCAGGGATTTTTATTGAGGTAAGACTGCTGCAATCAGTAAAAGCCCACCCTCCTATTGAAGTCACCCCATCCGGGATAGTAATCGAGGTGAGGCTGCTGCAATCCTGAAAAACAGTGCCTTCAATTGAAGTTACCCCATCCGGGATATTAATCGAGGTGAGACTGCTGCAACCCAAGAAAGCGCCTTCTCCAATTTTCGTCACTCCATCAGGTATGTTGATTGAAGTGAGGCTGCTGCAATTACGGAAAGCATACACTTCAATTGAAGTTACCCCATCCGGGATAATTATTGTCTCAAGTTCAGCACAATACCAAAAAGAGCAATTTGACACCTCTATAAGAGTGTATTCAGTGTCACCATCTTTGGGATTGGCAGGGAGAATCAAGGAGCCTGAAACGTTGTTACCGGGAACATTTGAATTCGAGTCCGAATCGTGGGAGCCGGCTTTGGTTGCGCAGGTGCGGGCGGCCTCGTCGATGACGGTGTAGGTGATGGTCTGGCCTTCGTAGGTGTAGGTGAAGTCGCGCGCGGAGAGGCCGGACGGGATGAGAGCCGCGAGCGCGATGAGCATCAGTAGGAGCTGCTGCTTCATAGCTTGATAGGATGTTGGTGTGCTTCGGGGCTCTCCGCGTCGGCGGGGTTAACGCTGTGATAGACTGAGGATAGGATACAAAACAAAGAGCGTGAGAGCCGTATCTGTTGCCCGTCCCACATCCTGAGGCCCTGGAATTGCCCATCATCGTAGAACGGACAACGCAGAGGCCTCACGCAAGATATGTATATATGCGCCCAATGCCGACGCTCGCGCGCCTGCAATATGACGGTGACAATATATACACCCGCAATAGGCATCTACCGCTGTCTCATTCTTGACGATGATTGAAATTTTCCAGGTTTCAGGATGTCAAGAAAGAGCGTCGATAAACGCTTTCTGATATGTAAACGCAAATACCCACCCGCTCAGCCCTTGACCGGGGCCTCTGCTGATCGGTCTGCATCGGCAAAATTACAACATATTTTCATTCACCCCAATACCCCACGCAAAAAAATCATCACCCGCCATCCCTCCGACCACCCGTAGGGACACACCCCGGTGTGTCCGACACCGCGTCGGATCAGCGCGTTAGGCGCCGCTGCGGAGCCTCATAGAGCCCCGATTATCACGCCTTGCCTCATATCGGGCCTCCGGTCCGATATCACGGTAATCCCCGTGCTTCAGCTCGGGGAGACCGCCGCCCGGCAAAATGAGTCCCGGAGATGTCAATGCCCCATATCCTCAAGCGATAACGAGACATAGCTAATGTGCCATTCCCTACGTTTGGATACTATCTGGGCCGACTTCTCCTCCAGTCCATGCAGATCTATACGCTTAGGGTTGCGCTTCACCTCGCCAATCACTATCTCCTTGTCTGCTTCATTTACAGCGATGAGGTCGATCTCGTTGCGCCCGTCTTTTTCCCAATAGTTGGTCACAACGTTATACAGCCCCGTCTCCCTATAATACTGCCGGAAATATCGTTCCAGCACCCAGCCTGAAAAGGTAGAATAGTCGACATTCACCTTTTCCCGCACATAGTCGAGATTCCCGATCTCAACGGCACTACGGTATTTGTAAATGAACCGGAACCAGAAATGTAAGAAATTGTCTTTGATTCCATATCTGACATTACGGCTATTCTCGCTTGCAAGATATGGACGATAGCGATAAATCAGATCGTATGTGTTCTCGAGTCTGTCGAGATAGCCGCCGGCCTCTATTCCGGTATACGACTTTATTTCGCCGCGCTCATTAAATCCTCCTGCAATAGCCGCCAGTATTGAGAAATAATTACCATAGTCCTTGCCGAATTCATCAGAAAGCAGTTCTTTCCCTTCGTCGATGAAATATGATCCGTAGGAGAGCACCGCATCAATTATACGGTCTTTGGTGAAAGCGCCTGCCATATAGAGCTGATCGATATATTTCGCAACTCCTCCCGTGATCATATACATGGTCAGCAGATCATCGGGGGTATAATGAGGATTATTGTCGCGCATTATCTCGCGGATAGTAGCGAGTGGAAATTCGCGAAGACGTATGCGCGAGGTGGCCCTTCCATACAGAGGCTCCTTGCGGTCATCGAAAATCTTCGTCATCATCGAATATAGCGACCCGCACACTACAAAGTTTAATCTGGCTTCATCCTTATTGCTGTCCCAAACATTCTGTATCTCACTAAAAATTGACTCGTTGACATACTTGAAATTCTGAAACTCATCAAACACGAGAGTAAAATGCCTGCGCTTTGCAATCTGCATCACTGCCGCAAACAAACGGGCCATGCTTGAAAAATCTCCCAAATCCTCACCGAGCACATCCCTCACCGTTTCCGCCAATTCCTGGCACAGCAATGCCTCACTTTTGCGGGCCACGAAGAAATATATCATCTCATCGTGCGCATAAGCGTGTTTTATGAGGGTTGTCTTGCCAATTCGTCTGCGTCCTGTAATGACAGTCAGCTGTGCATATTCCCTTGATGTGGCTTCTATACGCCGCAATGTTTCGGTCTCAATCTCTCTATCGTAGAATTTCATATTAGTGTAATATCCGTTACTGTAACCACGGTTGCAAAGATAACCGTTTCGACCGTAAAATCAAAATCGAAGTAGCTATTTTCCGTAAGATCAAGATATAGGAGCAATTCTAAACCGGCGAATAGGGTCTCGATCCGGCGTAATGCAACGGCGGTTACTGTAACCACGGTTGCATTAGATAAGGCCAGCCATCAGAATAGCTGTCAAAACAGCCGAGGTTCTAATCTTTAGGCGGTTGCGCCGTGTGATAATCGAGGATTTTTGCTAATTTTGCACGTTATGTACAACCGCAATTTCTGGGCGGCAATTCCGCCCGTCACTAAAAATCTGATTATCATCAACTTTGCCATCTGGCTGATAATGATGCTCGCGCCTGTATCGCTTCAGGACAAGCTGATGCATTATGGCGGCCTCCACTTCTGGGGTGCAAGCGACTTCAACCCGGCGCAGCTGTTGACCTATATGTTCATGCACTCGACGGGGAGTTTCGCCCACATCCTCTTCAATATGTTCACTCTCTTCATGTTCGGCATCACGCTGGAGAGGGTGCTCGGTAGCCAGCGCTATCTGTTCTACTACATCTCGTGCGGTATAGGCGCGGCGCTGGTGCAGGAGATAGTGTGGCAGTTGACATGGGTCGATATCCTTGCCGGATGGATCAACAGCAGCTATGGCTCGGGCATCCATGAGGCCAAGGAGATAATAATGCAGGCCCACAACATGGGTCAGAATATCCCGGCTCTCAACGCTCTGCTGACTATCGGCGCCTCGGGAGCTATCTACGGCGTGCTTCTCGCCTTCGGCATGATATTTCCCAACCGCCCGCTCTTCCTGATGTTCGTGCCGGTGCCTATCAAGGCCAAATGGATGGTGATAGGCTACGGCGCCCTCGAACTGCTCATCGGCCTGAGCGCCGCCAACGACGGCGTGGCCCACTTCGCCCATCTCGGCGGCATGATCTTCGGCTTCATGATGATATGGTTCTGGAAGAAAAAAGGGATCATTCATGGCGATTTCTATTGACATGACCCACCGCAGGAGCGCACTGCGGGTCCTCGGGGCTACGGTGGCCGTCAACGCGGCTGTGTTCGTGGCGTTGAGGCTATGTGCGGCTTTAGCTCCTCAGGCGCTCACGTCAGCGATAGATCTCATTGCAGTGAGCCCCGATTGCTGGACCGCTCGCCCGTGGACTTTCGTCACTTATATGTTCACCCAATACGACGAGCTCCACATCATCCTCAATATGCTCTGGCTGGCATGGTTCTGGCTCCTCATGGCCGAGGCGGGAATCGGCGCCCGCAGCCTCGCCGCCACATATCTGGCGGGGGGTGTGGCAGCAGCAGCGGTCTACATCGCACTGGCTCCCGGCGGGATGCTCATAGGCTCATCGGGGGCCGTGATGGCGGTTGTGGCGGCTGCCGCGGTGGTCATTCCACGGCGGCGAATCGATCTGCCGCTGCTGCGCCCGGTAAGCGTACTCGCGGCGTCAGGAGTGATCATCGCCATCAGCGCGGTGTGCATGGCCTACGGATCGCCCTGGAGCCACGCCGCCCATCTCGCCGGCATCATGGCCGGAGCGATAGCCGGGTGGACGATCCGCTACCGCCGGGACATACGTGCCCGGGGCCGGAATTCACGGCTCAGGACAGCGCAGACGATCCCCGACTCTCTGCTCGACAAAATCCGCACTTCGGGCTACCAGTCTCTTTCGGAAGCCGAACGAATCATGGTGATCAACAGCTCTCTGCGCCACCCCGCATCACGACAATCAACACAATAAACCAATCATACAATCTCACAAACACCTCCATGAAAATGAAGACAATAGCCATGGCAGCCTGCATAGCGGCTCTGAGCTCCTGCTCCAAGTCGCCGGCCGACCATGTCAACCCCTTCCTTCAGGCCGACTACGGCACCGTGTATGACATTCCTCCCTTCGAGGAGATAGCCTACGACGACTATCTGCCTGCAATCAAGAGCGGCATCGCCGAGCGTCAGCAGGAAATCGACGCAATAGTCAAGAACCGCGCCATGCCCGACTTCGACAACACCATCCTCGCCATGGAGCAGGCCGGCCGCTCGCTCTCGCGCGTGATGAGAGTGTTCGGCGCCCTCAACGAGACCGACAACTCGCCCGAGATGGAGGAGATCAGCGCCGAAGCCATGCCGCTCCTCTCCGCTGCCGACGACGAGATCATGATGAATCCGCTCCTCTTCGAGCGCGTAAAGAGCGTCTACGACCGTCGCAACGAAATGGGTCTCAACGCCGCTCAGATCAAGGATGTCGAGGACACCTACAATGAGTTTGTCCGTGCCGGCGCCCTCCTCTCCGACTCCGACAAGGAAGCTCTCAAGGAGATCAACCTCAAGCTCGCCGACCTCTATCTCACCTTCAACCGCAACCTCCTCTCGGCCACCAACGCCTTCCAGATCGTGGTCAGCGATCCCAAGCGTCTGTCGGGCCTCCCCGAGAGTTCGATCGCCCAGGCTGCCCAGGCAGCTGCCGACGCCGGCCTGGCCGAGGGCAACTGGGTGTTTACCCTCCACGCTCCGAGCCGTCTGCCCCTCCTGCAGTATGCCGACGACCGCGACCTGCGCCGCGAGATGTATGAGGGCTACATCAACCTCGCGTCATCGGGCGAGTTTGACAACAACCCGGTCATCAACGACATCGTCCACACCCGCGCCAAGAAAGCCGCTCTGCTCGGTTATCCCGACTATGCCTCCTATATGACCGCCAACGTCATGGCCAAGACTCCGGCTGCAGCAGAGGATCTGCTGATGCAGATCTGGCGCCCCGCCATTAAGCGCGTGGGCGAGGAAGTGGCCGAGATGCAGGCTCTGGCCGACAAGGAGGGCGCCGGAATCACCATCGCCCCCTACGACTATTACTACTACGCCGAGAAGGTGCGCCGCGACAAGTATAATCTCGATGAGGATGAGGTGCGCGCCTATTTCTCGATCGACAATGTGCGCAAAGGCATCTTCACCATGGCCGAGAAGCTCTACGGCGTGAAATTTGTCGAGATGCCCGACGCTCCCAAGTATCACCCCGAGGTGAAGGTCTACGACGTGCTCGACGCCGACAGCAGCCATCTGGCCGTGTTCATGACCGACTACTTCCCCCGCGCCTCCAAGCGTCAGGGCGCATGGATGGACGAGATGCAGGGCTCGTTTGTTGACCCCGACGGCACCGTGCAGCGTCCTATCGTGTTCAACGTAGGCAACTTCACCCGCCCCGCCGGCGACACCCCCGCCCTCCTCACCCTCGATGAGGTCGAGACCATGTTCCATGAGTTTGGCCACGGCCTCCACGGCATGCTCTCACGCGCTGCCCTCCGCAGCCAGAGCGGCACCAACGTTGACCGCGACATGGTCGAGCTCCCCTCGCAGATCCACGAGCACTGGGCTCTTGAGCCGGAGCTCCTCCGCGACTACGCCTTCCACTACAAGACCGGCGAAGTGATCCCCGACTCGCTCGTAGCCAAGCTCCAGGCCGCTTCGACCCACAACCAGGGCTTCACAACAACCGAGCTGGCCGGCGCCGCCCTGCTCGACCTCAAATGGGGCGCTCTCAATCCCTCGGATGAAGAGACCGTCGACGCCGTTGCCTTCGAGGCTCAGGTGGCTAAGGATCTCGGGATGCCCTCGCAGGTGCAGTTCCGCTATCGCTCGCCCTACTTCCGCCACATCTTCGGCTCCGACGGCTACGCTTCGGGCTATTACACCTATCTCTGGGCCGAGGTGCTCGACACCGACGGCTTCGAGCTCTTTGCCGAAAAGGGCATCTTCGATCCCGAGACTGCCGCTTCGTTCAAGAAGAACATCCTTGAGGTCGGTGGCTCTGTCGATCCTATGGAGACATATATACGCTTCCGTGGCCACAAGCCCTCTGTCGACGCTCTGCTCCGCAACCGCGGTCTGGCCGACAACACCAAGACCGGCAAATGATAGATACCCACACCCATCTCTATCTCAGCGAATTTAACATCGACGGCGACTCCCCGGGAGCCGCCGTCGATCGCGCTGTGAAGGCCGGAGTCGACATCCTCGTTATGCCAAACGTCGACCTCACTACCATTCCGCTGCTGCGGGATCTCGCCGACAGTCGCCCCGAAAGTGTCCGCATGGCAATGGGTCTCCACCCCACCGAGGTCCCTGCTGACTGGGCCGAAGCCGTTGACCGGATCGCGGCGGAGCTGCGAGGACGCGATGCATCGCGGTTCGTAGCCGTGGGTGAGATCGGCATGGATCTCTACTGGGACGCCACCCTGCGCGACAAGCAGATGGAGGCCTTCGACCGTCAGGCGCGCCTCGGGGCCGACCTCGGCCTCCCGCTCATAATCCACTGCCGCGAGGCTCTCGACGAGACACTCGAAGTGCTCGAAGGACTCCCCGCCCCTCCCCCGGCCATCGTCATGCACTGCTTCGGCGGAACAGGTGCGGATGTTGAGCTTATCCGCCGGCGCTTGGTGGCCATCCCTGAGATTTTCTTCGGCATAGGCGGAGTAGTTACCTTCAAGAAATCCACCCTCCCCGACGCCCTGCCGGTCATTGGGCTGGATCATATCGTTCTCGAAACCGATTCGCCCTATCTCGCTCCCGTGCCCTATCGCGGGCGACGTAACGAGAGCTCTTTCCTGCCGGCTATCGCGGCCAGAATCGGACAGGTCCTACTGCCCGACATGACAGCCGAAGAATCAGTAGCAGCAGTCGATGCAGCGACCACCGACAATGCTCTCCGACTCTTTCCACGCCTCAAGAGTCTCTGAGTATAGTTAGCAGATTTAAATGCCATTACAATGCCGGCCAACCTGACCGGCATTTCTCATATAGTTGCATTGTCAACCATTTTACCCCTCCAAGTGTTTATATATCGAAATGACTAAAGAAAACGACATAATCGAATCTCCGGCATTAGGCTGCCGATTAGGCCAAGCCTATCAGATACTCCTCGGCAAGCTCGCTCAGGCACTGAAAGAGGCCCAGCTCGACATCACCACCGGTGAATATCTCGTCTTGCGGGCTCTCTACAGTCGTCCCGGCATCCAGCAGTGTGAGATTGCCGACATGGTGGGGAAAGACAAAGCCGCTGTGTGCCGCACCGTTGCCTCACTTGCCAATAAGGGTCTCGTCAGCACCGAGCCGGTCAGTCACAAATGTCTGCGCGTGCATCTCACCGACACGGCAATGCTCCTTAAGCCACGCATATTGGCAGTGGCTCAGCTGCGACACAACGAACTGGCATCCATGACCACTCCCGACGAACTCGCCGTTTTCACGTCAATACTCGACAGGATAATCAACACAAAATAAACACACAATAAACGAAGAAAGGATAATCTAAAATGATGACACTCACAATCTGGAGCGATTTTGCCTGCCCTTACTGCTACATCGGCGAGACACGTCTCGAAAAAGCTATCAAGGAAATGGGACTGAAAGATGAAGTGATGATCGACTATAAGGCATTTGAGCTCGATCCCACAGCCTCCAAAGAGGTTGTGTCAGGAACTCCCGAGCGATTTGCGATGAAGTATCGTCTGAGTCTCGACGATGCCCGTAAGCAGATCGAGGAGATCTCCTCACTTGGCCGCGAACTCGGCATCGACTTCAGATATGCCACCACCCGATACTCCAACACCCGCGATGCCCACAGGCTCATGAAACTTGCCGAAGCCAAATATGACCGCGCCACAGTAGCGCGCCTCAACGAGGCACTGTTCAAGGCCTATTTCGTAGAGAATCTCGTACTGGCCGACCACAAGGTTCTCCTTGACAAGGCAACCGCCGCAGGCATGAAGGAAGACGAGGTGCGTGAGGTGCTCGACTCCGACAAATACGATGATGAAGTGCGTCTCGACGAGCGCGAAGCCGCCATGCGCGGTGTTCGCGGTGTGCCCTACATCATGTTCAACGGTCATTTCGCAGTGCCCGGAGCCATGTCGGTCGAAGGCTTCAAGTCGGCTCTTGAGCGCGAGATGAAGCTCCAGAGCAAATCGGAGAGCGAAGCACCCGCAGGCGAACGCCCTCATCAGTGCGGGCCCGACGGATGTCAACTCTATTGACGAAAGGAGTCTGTCATGGTAAAAGAACTTCAGGTGCAAGGTGTTTTCGCTGAAAACACCTACTTCTATATCGACAGTCACACCAAGTCGGGATTTCTGATCGACCCCGGCGCTCAGGCCGGTCTGATCTATGATGTGATAGTGCGCAACGGCTGGACCATCGAGAAGATCCTGCTCACCCACGGCCACTTCGACCATATTGGAGCCGCCGAGCTTCTACGCGAACGCCTCACCGCACCAATCTACATCTACCCGGCAGACACTCAATATCTCACCGATCCGTATCTGAACCTCAGCGGCAATTCAGGCCAGCCGATAACCGTGAGCCACTACGAGGAGCTCTCGGATGGAGAGACCATAAGGCTCAAAGCCAATTCCGGCTTCTATCTGAAGGTGATCCACACTCCGGGACACACCCCCGGATCAGTGACCTATTACTCTCCGGATGAGGCAGTGGCCTTTGTGGGCGACCTGCTCTATCAGCACGGCCCCGGGCTCACCAACTTCCCGGGAGGCAACCGGAGGATTCTGGAGGAATCGATCGTCAACAAGATCCTCACACTGCCCGACGAGACGGTGCTCCTATCCGGCCACTCATCGCCCATCACAGTAGGGCAGGAACGCCGGATGCTACTTTAAACAAAACCACCGGAGCCGCGACATTCGAGTCGCGGCTCCGGCGTTTTGTTTTCGTAAGCTGAAGAGTGATCAGAGAGCTCTCTGGATCATGTCTTCGAGTTCGGCCTGGCTCTTGCGGCCACTTTCGCGCATAAGCTCCTGACCCTCCTTAAAGAGTATCCATGTGGGGTATTCCTCAAGTTTGTAACGCACCTTTAGCTCGCCGTTGTAGGAGGCATCCACACGCACGATCTTAACCTTGTCGTCATACTTGGCCTTGAGCTCCTTGATAAGATATTTGACCTCTACGGCATCCTGATTGCCGGCGTGCTGAAACACTACGAGAGTGGGCACGGTTTCCTTGATTGTTTCTGTAAGAGTTTTCATAATAGTTGATATTGCAATTATACTTTAATAACAACCGATAGCCCTTATAGTTTACCTTGCCGGATCGA
>CAYWWE010000064.1:0-13574 GCA_964461785.1 uncultured Bacteroides sp. | reverse complement strand
GTTGTTATTAATTGATGATTAATGTGTAACTTTGCACTGAAAGATGGAACACCGAGAGATAGAACTGCGCACGCAGGATGCCGTGAGATATATCGCCCCGCTGCGCGAGGGCGGATCGTTGCCGGGGCTCATGGAGGCCGACGACGGCTTCCGCTATGTCGTGAAATACCGTGGGGCCGGACATGGCACCAAGGCGCTCATAGCCGAGCTGATAGGAGGCGAGATTGCCCGCACGCTGGGTCTGCGTGTGCCGGAGCAGGTGTTTCTTAACCTAAACGAGGACTTCGGTCGCACCGAGGCCGACGAGGAGATTCAGGATCTGCTGCGCTGGAGCCAGGGTCTAAACCTCGGGATCCACTTCCTGAAAGGGGCCATGACGTATGATGCATACGCCAATATCATCAATCCGCAGGAGGCCTCGATGATAGTGTGGCTCGACGCGTTTCTCACCAACATCGACCGCACTGCCAAGAACACCAACATGCTTGTATGGAACCACGAGACGTGGCTCATTGATCATGGGGCCTCGCTATATTTCCATCACTCCTGGACCGATCCGGACAAGGCCTCGCTCTCGCCTTTCCCTTATGTCAAGGATCATCTGTTGCTGGGACGCGCCACGGAGCTTGAGGAGGCCGACCGACGGGCTCACCGTCTGCTGTCACCCGAGAAGCTCGCTGAGATTGTAGCGTTGATACCTGACGACTGGCTGCGATGGGAAGGAGCGCCCGGTGATCCCGACTATCTGCGCGCAGCCTATCTCCGATTCCTCACCAACCGACTCGAAAACTCTGAAATATTCGTTCGCCATGCCATCGAAGCCCGAAAGCAACTTGTATGAATATGCCGTTGTGAGGTATCTGCCTGATGCCGAGCGCGGTGAGTTTATTAACATCGGGCTTGTCATGATGTGTAAGCGCCGGCGATGGATCCGTATGGCAACCTTGCTGCGCGAGGACCGATTGGCGGCTCTGGGCGGTCTGTGCCACACGTCGGACGAGATCGAGGCTCAGCTCGAAGGGCTGCGCCGTGTGGCCGACCGCAAATTGTCAGCCGGTCCATTTGCCGATTTCCCTGTTGAAGAGCGATTCCGCTGGATCACAGCGAGCAAGAGCGCCTGCATCCGCACCTCGCGCCCCCATCCCGGCTTGACCGACGATCTCGACGCCACTTTCGACCGCCTTTTCACCACCCTCGTCGTCTGAAATTGCCTTATTCGTTTCTGCTGGTGTTAAAGTAAATGTGTAAAAAAATATTAATAATTTGATTTTATCAATCTCAGGAATTGCGTAATTGGTAAAGTTTTATTTCCTTTGCAGTATAAAATACGTAAGAGTTCCCGTTACGCATACCATAAGAACTGCGTGCGGGACATTTTTTATATGAATCAGATACCATTAACAATAGAGCAGCAAATCGCTAATTTAAAGAGTCGCGGGATGATTCTTGATGTGGATTATACCAGGAACATCTTGCGTAAAATCAGCTATTCCAGACTTAAAGGTTTTTGGTGGGACATGATTGATGCACCGACTAATTTGTTTCGGGCGAATTCCCAGTTCAAACTGGTTGTTGAAAGATATGATTTTGACAAGAATCTGCGTGTGATTCTTTTTAATGCGATTGAAACAATAGAGATTGCGCTGAGAACTAAACTGATCAATATCCTATCTATCAGGCATGGGAGCTTATGGTATCTTAATGGAAACCTTTTCTCAGATCAAGAAAGACATGAGGAGCATGTTCTTGTTTTGAAACGGGAATTCAATCGCAGTAAGGATCGGGCGGTGATAAATTATAAAAAAAGTAATGCCGGTATGTGGTTCCCATCCAAACTGACTGGAGAGAATCCTGACTCCTGGTTTATATTCGAGTATGCAACTTTGGGCACATTGTCTAAGTTTTATGAAAATCTATTGCCTGCAAGTCCGTTACGTTCTGCAATTGCTAATGAGTTCGGGATGTATATTAGCAGTGATTTTTCATCTTGGCTTAAATCCATTACTGAGCTCCGTAATATAATAGCCCATCATTCAAGATTATGGCGTAGGAATCTTACTTCTGTGCCTGCCACACCATCAAAGTTACCGGTAGATTGGATCAGTTCCCTGGTACCAGCAGATGTCAGAGTTAAGCCGTACTATGTTATTTCAGCAATATTGTATCTGGTAAATGTCATTGATCCCTCTAATACAATAAAGCAACAGATTCTACATTTAGTCAGGAATCATCCGAAGATCAATATAGAAGCGTATGGGTTTGTCGGAGAGTGGGAGAGAGAACCGGTGTGGTCGACGTCTCTAATGCAGATTCTTAGATATAGGATGACAGGAATGTTTGGTAAAATAAAATCATTCACCTCCACAAAGAAGTAAATCTGGCGAAGTCCGTTCGACCGACTTTGGCGATCACATGAGTGTGAGAACCAATCCCCTCGTCGTCTGAGGGATACGGATTATCAGGGGAGGGATTTGCGGAAGGCTTTGGGGGTTAGGCCGGTGATGCGGTGGAAGTATTTGGTGAAGGTAGGGGCATCAGGGAAGTTGAGGGTAGCGGCTATGTCCTTTATGGTTAGGTTGTTGTCGGCCAGCAGCGTTTTGGCTTCGCTCACCACCACTGTTTCTATCCACTCCGAGGGGGTGGAGCCCGAAAACTGACGGATTACGGTTGAGAAGTATTTGAGGCTCACGCCTGAACGCATAGCGTAGAACTGTACATTGCGCTTCTCGCGGAAGTTGGCGTAGAGGGTTATCATGAAGCGTTGGAAAACTTCGTCGCGCTGCGTGTGGCTGTGCATTTCCACCGGTAGATTGGCAAGGAATGTCTTCAGCACCTGGGCCACAATCAGCCGGCTCTGCATCTCGATTATGTCCTGGCGTATGCGTAGGCTTACATTGTCGTTCGTGCCGCTTATACTTTCGGAGAGATCTTCATGATAGTCGCTGACCAAATCCATGATCCGACGGAACTGGTTGAAGGAAATGCTGACCAACGGATGATTCTGGATGGTGGTCAGATTCTTAATTTCGACCCAGCGGTTGATCATTCGCGGCATATCCTGAATGAGTATAGACCCGAAGATAATTTCACTGGGCTGGTCGACATGCAACACCTCGATGTTGACAAAAGGCATACACGCAAACATACTGTGTCCGCTCACTGAATATTGCTCATTCAGAATCTTGATCCTGAACTGACCCTTTGTGCAGATTGCGAAAGCACACCGGCCCGAGAGGTCGAACACCTCCCTGGGAGAGCTGCTTGCAGCGAGTGTTATACGGGATATTTCAATGGGCTCAGTCATTAGTCGGCTATCTTCGAGTAAACAAAATAAGCATATTTTTTACAGTTTTCCAACTGTGGAGGCACGGAATCGAACTTTTCGACAATTTTATCCATATACTTGACATTTACAAGCGGCTATGGATGGCGTAATTTTGCAACTTGAAAAAAACTATAACCTAAAAATCATCACAGATATGAACTGCTGCCAATTGGCTTGCCGGGTGTTGCCCTTGACAATTTTGCTGGTTGCCCTGTCATCGTGCGGCCATGAATCGACTGAGAAAGACAAATCGCCGTCGGAAGTAAGAGTGAAGACCATCACCGTTGCCAACAACGGGGTTGAAGAGAAATACTCCTACTCGGGAACTGTCGAGGAGGAGAGCGGCACCGTGGTAAGTTTTTCTGCGGCCGGAACAATCAAGACTCTCACGATCACCGAGGGACAGACCGTGAGCAAAGGCCAGCTGATAGGTACGCTCGACGACGGATCGCTGAAAAACGCTTATGACATAGCCATTGCCACCCTCGATCAGGCCAAAGATGCCTATAAAAGGATGAAACTGCTTCATGATGCCAACTCACTGCCCGACATCAAATGGGTCGATGTGCAGAGCAAGCTGAAGCAGGCCGAGAGCGCAGCCGAGATAGCGCGTATAGCTCTCGACGACGCAAAGCTCCATGCGCCCGTGTCGGGTGTGGTGTCGGAGAAGATGGCTTCGGTAGGCCAGACCGTAGCGCCGGGAATTCCCGTTGCTAAGATTGTCGACATCCATTCAGTCAAGGTGTCGATTTCTGTTCCCGAGAATGAGATATCGCGGTTTGCAAACGGCGACGTGGCCACTATCACAACCAAAGCTGCTCCGGGCGAAACGTATTCAGGCCGGCTGGTGGAGAAAGGTGTGGCCGCCAATCCGCTCTCGCGCTCATATCTGGTGAAATATCAGGTAGAGAATCCCGGCAACAAACTGCTTCCGGGCATGATATGCGAGGTGGCAACGGATAATGTCACTACCTCCGACGGAGTCATCCTGCCGGTATCGGCCGTGCTTCTGACTGCCGATAATTGCAACTTCGTATGGCTCGATTCGGCCGGTGTTGCACGGAAGCGTATCGTCAGGCCGGGAGCCATGCTGCCCGAGGGCATAATGATCGAGTCGGGACTGAACGGTGGCGACAAGGTCATCGTTGCCGGTACGGAAAAAGTCTCGCAGGGCACCAAGGTTACATCCATCAATTAACAGACAGATATGGATTCTTCAAACAACAAGATTGAAGGGGGCCTGCTGTCGAAACTCCCTCCGGTCAAGAACTCCCCGCTCGTGGTGTGGGGTGTGAAATATGCCAACGTAGTCGTTCTGATGGTGTGCATACTGGTCCTCTTCGGCGTGTATGCACTCCAGACGATGGATAAGAATGAGTTCCCTAACTTCACCATCCGCGAGGGTGTGGTAGTGGCCGTCTATCCTGGAGCCACGTCGCTCGAAATGGAGCAGCAGGTCATGAAGCCCCTCGAGAACTATGTCTTCGGCTTCAAGGAGGTAAACAAGGTAAAGACCACCTCCAACGCCACCGACGGAATGGTGATGATCTATGTGGAGCTCGACGACAAGATCACCGACACCGATTCATTCTGGAACACATTCAGCCGAGAGCTCACCGCTGTCAAGCAGCAGCTTCCGCCGGGTGTGCTGGCTGTCGAGGTAATATCGAATTTCGGCGACACCTCGGCTCTGCTCATTACAATGGAGAGCGAGGACAAGACCTACCGCGAGCTCGGCGACTACATGGACGACCTTCAGGACCGGTTGCGTACCGTCGAGAGCGTGGGCACGATGAATGTCTACGGCAAGCAAAACGAACAGATATCGATTTACATTGATCCCGAACGTCTGTCGCACTACGGCATTTCGGAGAAGACCCTTGCCGCAAACCTGTTTACTCAGGGATTCCGGACAACGGGTGGCGAACTGCGGTCCGACTCTTACACTTCGCCCATATATGTCGACAATCCTCTCAACTCCGTTGCCGATATAGCCGACCAGATCGTGTGGTCGACCCCCGGAGGCGAAGTTGTAAGGCTCAAGGATATAGCCGAGGTGAAGCGCGAATATCCCAAGCCCACCTCGTTCATCACCAACAACGGCCGCAAATGTATCCTCCTGTCGGTCGAGATGAAGAGCGGCAACAATATTGTCGAGATGGGCCGTCTCGTAGAGAAGCAGCTCGACGCCTTCAGGTCGGAACTTCCTGAAGATGTCACCCTTTTCAAGATCACCAATCAGCCTCAGGTGGTCAACAGCAGCGTTATGGATTTCCTTCGTGAGCTGCTCATCGCCGTTATCGCCGTTATTGTGGTGATCGTGTTCCTGCTCCCGATCAGGGTGGCCCTGATCGCCGCGGCCACCATACCCATCACCATCTTCATTTCGCTCGGACTCTTTTATGTGTTCGGCATCGAGCTCAACACGGTTACCTTCGCGTGCCTCATCGTGTCGCTCGGTATGATCGTGGACAACTCGGTGGTGATCATCGACGACTATGTGGAGCTCATAGGCGAGGGAATGGACCGCAAGGAGGCAACGATACGTTCGGCATCGGAGTTCCTGAAGTCGATTTTCTCCGCAACCCTTGCTATCTCCATCACATTCTTCCCGTTCCTGATCACGATGACGGGAATGTTCCGCGACTTCCTCACCGACTTCCCCTGGGCAATCTCGTTGATCCTGATGGGCTCGCTGCTCATAGCCGAGCTGCTGGTGCCATTCCTGCAATACCGCTTCATCAAGCCGGGCAAGGTGGCCAATCTCGATGGCGATGCACCGCAGGGCAAGAAACACTTCTCGCTGCTGCGCTCCATGCAGGCGGCCTACGACAAGATCCTCGGTGTGTGCTTCGGCCATCCCTGGGCTACGCTCCTGTTCGCTTTGGTGCTCACCGTTGCCGGCGGCTGGTTGCTCATGAGCCGCCCGATGCAGCTTATGCCAATCGCCGAGCGCAACCAGTTTGCGGTAGAGATCTATCTGCCTACGGGCACACCGCTCGACCGTACCAACGAAGTGGCCGATTCGATGGCCGCCATCCTGAGCAAGGATGAGCGGGTGGTGTCGGTGGCCAACTTCCACGGCTGCTCATCTCCGCGCTTCCAGACCACCTACGCTCCTCAGGTCGGTGGACCGAATTTCGCCCAGTTCATTGTCAACACGAGCGGCAACGAGGCCACAATCGACATTCTCAATGAATACACTGCCCGATATCGCGACTACTTCCCTGAGGCAAAGATCCGCTTCAAGCAGCTCTCCTACTCCAACGCGGCATATCCTATCGAGGTGCGCGTCAAGGGCAGCGACTATTCCAAACTTCATGCCGTTGCCGACTCAGTTGTGGAGATAATGAGCTCGATACCCGATATCAACCTGGTGAGAAGCAGCCTCAACGCGCCGCTCGTGGCCGCGCAGGTGTCGCCCGATTTCACCACCATGTCGCGCCTCGGATTGAGCGACATGATGGTCGAGGCCAATCTCGCGCTGCGCTATACCAATACGGGCATCCCGGTGGCCACTCTCTGGGACGGCACTTACGCCACTCCCATAGTGTTCCGCACCCCCACATCTGAGCGCTCCGATGTCAACGATCTGCGCAACGAGCTTATGCCCGTGATGGGCTTCGCATCGTCGCCGCTGCGACAGATGGCGGAGGTAAAACCAACGTGGCACTATGGTCAGCTGTCGCATCGCAACGGTATCCCGTGCGTGACGATCAGCTCCGAGGTGGAGCGTGGCTCATACGCCCTTACCGTAACCAGTCAGCTGCAGAAGAAGATGAAGCATCTGACCCTTCCCGAGGGTGTAAGCATTGAATATGGCGGCGACTACAGCCAGTCGGAAGAGATGTGGCCGCCTATCATCTCCGCTCTGCTCATGGCAGTGGTGATCATATTCTTCATCCTGCTCGCCCACTACAAGAGTGTGGTCACATCGTTCCTGCTGCTTATTTGCATAGTGTTGTGTGTCCCTGGCGCCGGTATAGGCCTCGCCATCCAGGGAGAGGTGCTCTCGCTCACCTGTACCCTCGGCTTCATATCCCTGATGGGTATTCTGGTGCGAAACGTGATAATAATGATAGACTATGCCGAGGAGCTCCAGCGCTCGGAGGGTATGAATGTCAAGGAAGCTATCTTCCATAGCGCCGAGCGCCGTATGCGTCCCATCTTCCTCACCTCTGCGGCCGCCTCAATGGGTGTGCTCCCGATGGTGCTGACCGGCACTCCGCTGTGGCGTCCGATGGGCACCGTGATCTTCTGGGGCACTATCATCACATTCTTCTTCATCGTCACCGTGATTCCGGTGCTCTACTGGAAGGTGATGGCGAAAGCACAAACTAAACCTGTCGACTCAAAATGAAAAAGATATTCAGCATAGCGGCTCTGATGGCAATGACCCTGGCCGCGACCGGTAATGCGCAGCAGCTGACTCTCGACGAGTGTGTGGACATGGCTCTGAAGAACAATGCCCGGATGCGCACGGCCCAATACACCATGCAGGCTTCGCGAGAAACTTCGCGCGAGGCGTTCACCAAATATTTCCCGTCGATAAGCATAAGCGGAGCGGCCTTCACGGCCAATCACGGCATGCTCCAGCACTCGTTCAATCTCCCGCTCTCCATGATCGATCCCCAACTGACCGATATGGATCTGGACGTGAGCCTGCTGAAGAAAGGCTCGGTGGCAGGCATCAACCTGCTCCAGCCGATATTCCTCGGCGGCCGGATCGTCAACGGCAACCGTCTGGCCCATGTGGGCGAGGAGGTGAGCCGCCTGCAGCAGCGCCAGACGGCCGACGAGGTGCGCCGCAATGTGGAGCAATATTACTGGCAGCTCGTATCGCTTCACTCAAAGCACCGCACGCTCGACAATGTGATCGCCATGCTCGACACCCTCACCAATCAGGTGCAGATCTATGTAGATGCCGGAATCACCACCACCAACGATCTGCTTGAGGTGAAGCTGAAGCGAAACGAGATGCTTGTGGCCCGCACCGAGCTTGACAATGGCATATCCGTTGTCAGAATGTTGCTGTCGCAATATGTGGGACAGGGCACTACCGGGTCGGTCGATGTGGCTTCGGATATACAGCCGGGAGTGATGCCGGTATTCCCGCAGGAGATCTACCGCAATCCCGAGGATTGTCTTGACCAGACCATTGCCCACGGCCTGCTCACTCAGAACGTGAAGGCAAAGGAGCTTGAGCAGAAGATCGCTGTAGGCAGCAATCTGCCTATGGTGGCGGCAGGTGCCGGCTATAATTATGAGCATATTCTGGATCAGGGACATACGTTTGCCAATGTGTATGTCACTGTGAGCATCCCGGTCACCGACTGGTGGGGAGGCTCCCACAATATTAAGAAGAAAAAGCTCGAGTCGCAGATAGCCCGCACGCAGCTTGAAGATGATTCGCAGCTGCTCATGATAGCCATGACTAATGCGTGGAACGATCTCACTACTTCCTACACCCAGATGGGGATAGCCAAAGAGTCTATCTCGCAGTCGGCCGAAAATCTGCGCCTCAACAGGAATTTCTACGACGCAGGCACAACCACCATCACCGACCTGCTTGATGCCCAGACGCTCTATCTCCAGTCGCAGGACAAGTTTGTCGATGCCTACGGCCAGTTCCAGATAAAGAAACTGGCATATCTTCAGGCCACCGGACGATAGATCAGATTATTTGAGTCGGCTGAGGACCTTGCGGTTGATCTTGACCGGATAGGTTGATCTCAGACGGTTGATCCAGGCCTCTTCCAGCGCTTTCTGCCAGTCGGCGGAAAGCGCTGCGCTTATATCGCCGGGCTCCTCGGGAGCGTCGATCATACGTCCGCCGAATGTGCGGGCGGCGATGAACTTGTCGGTAGGCTGAGGTTTGGCACCGTTCCACACGAGATGGTCGGTCAAAGGGTTGTCGCCCCGGGCTGCAAGTACGCGGCTGATGCGCACATCCGCGCCGAAGCGGTTGCGCAGAGCTATGGCATAGCCCTTGGCCGGAACGGTGTCGGGGAGAGAGGCGAGATAAGAGCGGGCGGCTGATGCTATGGAGTCGGACACGGCCTGAACAATGTAGCCCTTGAAACGCGGCGAGTCGAAGCTATAGGCAGCGCGGTTGGCCTCGAAGAAGGCTTGCAGCCCTTCGCTGTCGGAGGCAGGGCGACCCCACACCTCGCGGTTGCTGATCTCGTAGAGAAGCATACCGTCGCGATACTCATTGATGAGATAGCGGAATCCGGTGTTGAGGGATGGTAGCTCTTCGAGCGCAGCAGCGGCAACGGCGTCATCGTCGGCATCGGCCAGGGCGGCATGACTGTTCCTGAAGCTGCTCAGGAAGTGCTTCCGGGCCATGTCGGAGCGACCGTCGGATTCCATGCGGGTGTTGATCTGGGTCAGGAGCTCCGCTTCGGGGAGGGAGTCGCGGCGATCCTCGCAGTAGATGATATGGTAGCCGAAGGAGGTCTCGACTACTCCCGAGGTCTCACCGGCTGCGAGAGCAAACGCGGCCTGCTCAAATTCAGGCACCATCATTCCGGCTCCGAACCAGGGCAGATCGCCCCCCGAAGAGCGGCCCGAGGGGTCGTCGGTCTCCGCAGAGGCAAGGGTCATGAAGTCGGCGCCCGCTGCCAACAGGGTCGCTATAGAGTCGATGGAGGCTCTCCGGGCGGCCTTGGCCGAGGGGTCGGCGCCGCGTGTGAGTTTAAGGATATGGCGTACCTTTATCTGCCCGAGATCGTTTCTGACAGCGTTGACGCGCACAATATGGATGCCGGCATGGGTGGCGAAGGGAGCTGAGAGAGCTCCTACCGGCGTGGTGTAGGCTGCGTCCTCAAAGGTGTAGGGGTAGCGTCCGGCCGAGACGAATCCGAGCCGGCCGCCACGTTCTGCCGTAAAGCGGTCGGCCGACAATGTCTGTGCCGCAGCTTCGAAATCGGCGCCGTCGAGCAGAGCCCTATAGACCGAGTCGACGAGATGCTGCGGGGTGTTGAGCGGAAGCATTATGTGGCTCACATCAACGTTTGTGGCATAGTGGCTCAGGGCAGCGGTGCGCATCGAGTCGAGCATGGCGCGGTCGGTGAGATATGGGGCGGCTATCTCGTCGCGGTAGCCCTTGAATTCGTTGACAAATGAGGTAAGCGTGTCTAATCCGGCTGCTTCAGCATCGGCCACTTTCAGCTTGAAGTTGACAAACATATCGACATACTGGTCGAGGCTTATGGGCTCGGTCTGCTGATCGGCGTTCTTATGGTAGAGGTATTCAAATTCGCCGAGAGTGATATCCTTGCCGGCTATGGTCATCACCACCGGCTCGGCGGTCTGCTTGTTGCGTGCCATGACCGGCAGGACGCTCGCGAGGGCGAGGACAGCGGTTGCAATCAGTCTGATAGTCATTATGTGTAAGAGATTGTAGATTTCTGTTTTGTTTTGTTGGCGCCGACACGGCGGGGATTGGCGGGAAACCATCCCCGGGCCACACGTTTCTCCTGATCAAAGATCTCCTTGATGGTCCAGAACGAACTGAAGGCCACTACAGCCACCAGACTTGACCAGAAGATATCCTCGATGAGCAGCGATGCGCCGCAGGCAACGATGCCGAGCACGAGAAACCACCACCAGCAGCGGGTGCCGAAATAGTAGTGGCATTTGATCACCACGGGGTGGAAGAGTCCGATGATAAAGAATGTGGCCAGCCCTATGGCGATGCCTGATAGATGATAGTGGGTGAGAAAGTCGGTCACGGATATGATTGGTCGTTAATTGGTGAGTGGGCAATGATATTTATAAAAGACGGGAGGGGAAGATGGTCACCATCCTCCCGAGGCTCCGCCGCCCATTGTGGAGCCGCCGCCGAAGCTGCCGCCGCTGAAGCCTCCTCCGCCGCCACCGAATCCTCCGCCGCCACCGGGAATGATCATCACCGGGGGCGTGGCCAGTTTGGCTATCGTGTAGGGGATATCCTTGCGGTGGCCGCATGAGAGGCAGGTATAGGTCTTCACTCCCCGTCCTGCCGAGCGGGTGGTTGGGCGGACGAGGGTGCGGTCGCCGGTCAGGGTTGACAGTCGGGCTCCGCAGTGCTCGCAGGTGCTGTAGTTGGTGTGGCGGTTGACGTAGGGTATTATGTCGGTCTCGTTGCAGTTAGGACACAGCCACACGTCGTAGTCAACCGAGTCGTAGCGCTCTTCGGCATCCTGCGAGGGGGTGAGATAATTGTTGTCGGTCTGCTCGTCGAGGCGGTGCATCGTCGTGCCGCAGTTGGGGCAGGGGCGAGGGTGGGTGCGCAGCCGCTTCATGCGCCAGAGGAGAAGCAGCAGAGCGGGGATGGTCGCGCCGAGAGTGATGCAGGATAGAAATATCAGGGGAAATTTCAGGTTGCCCAGATTGCGGTAGGGCACCTGAGGATCTTTCTTCCTTCCGCTGAATGACACGAAAATCACTATCACAAAGGCAGCAACGCCGATAAAAAGAGACACCTTCAGGAACCAGGTGAAAAACTCGTCGGCATCGAAATCGCTGCCGCGGCCGGCCCGGCTGTCGTTGGCATACTTGCTTTTCAGCTCATCGGCATACTGCGGGTCATTGACAATCTTGGCAATCTCCATCGTGGCGGCCATCGTGCCACCGTCGTAGTCGCCCTCTTTAAAGCGTGGAAACATCTTGTCGCGGAGGATGCGTCCGGCTATCACGTCCGGTATGACCCCCTCCATGCCCTGACCGGTGCGGATCACAGCCCGACGGCTGTCGCGGGCTATGAGGATCAGCAGTCCGTTGTCCTTGTCCTCCTTGCCTATCCCCCACTCCTCAAACAGGTCGGTGGCAAATCCGTCGATATCGTCGGGGCGGTCGGTGTCGGCCACGGCTACAATGGCTATCTCGGCCGAGGTGCGGGTCCACAGCGAGCGTAGCATATTGTTGAGCTGCACAACGGCGTGATCCGAAAGCACTCCGTCGGGATTGCTCACGAACTGAGTGCGGTCGGCTACATGGACATTAGGGATATCGCTCACCGATCGGCCCCCGGCATAGGCCGCGAGCGTAGCGCAAAGCAAGAGGAGGGAGAGCAGGGTGGTCTTTAAGTGACTCATAGGAGATCGTTCAGTAGGTTGAGATGATGAGAGGGAGAGAAGCGTAGGGAGGCGTCCGCACGGATGGAGGCGTGATTGAAATCCCGGCTCAGCATGGCGCGGATTCCGTCGGCAAGCGACCTGCTGTCGGCAGGCTCAAAGAGCATGCCGTTGCCGGGGGTGATCAGCTCGGGAATACCGCCTATATAGGAGCCGAGCACCGGAGTGCCGGCCGACAGAGCCTCGATGATGCTCAGAGGATTGTTCTCATACCATTCAGACGGGCACACGAGCATCTGTGAACGGGCCATCGCCGAGATGACTGTCGAGGCATCGGCCTGACCCATAAACTCCACGCCCGGAACCGATGAATAGCGGTGGCGCAAGGTGTGCTCCATCGGGCCGCTGCCATAGATGCGGAGCGTGAGTCGATCATCGGCCAGCAAGCCGAAGGCATCGAGCAGTGTGGTGATCCCTTTCTCGGGCGAGAGGCGCCCCACAAATGTGATCAGTCCGGGCTGACGTGGCTCATCGGCAGGGATCGAGTCCAGAATAGCCCTCTTGGCGGGATCGAGGAAATTGCCTACCACAGCGGTCTTATCGGCAGGGATCCCGCCCGATACTATCATAGACTGCATGAATGAGCTCGGGCAGATAAATATGTCGGTTGCCTCGACAAGCCTGCGCCTGTTCCACCGGAGCCCTTCGGCCCATGCCGCAACGCTGGCCGACAGGCTGCCTTTCATGCAGCGGTGACGCAGCACGGCCGAGGGGTTGTCGGCACATTCGCGGCAGGGATGTCCGTCGGGTGTGAGACATGAATATGAGGGGCACACCACTTTATAGTCATGCATGGTCCAGAGAGTCCGCATACCGGCCTCGTGAGCCATATCGACAATGACAGGTGAGAGATATGAATGTATGTTGTGGAAATGGACGGTGTCGGGCCCGAAGTGGTCGAGCATCCTTGCAAATGAATCCCGGACAGATCCCGCGCCCATCGTGCGGCGCAGAGCCTTGAATTTCTGGCCTATACCACCGAAAAAATTCACTTCAGGAGCATAAAACCGCTGAGTGGGCGACGGAAGATTACCGGGATAGTCCATGGCCCAGAGCGCCACTTCATATCCCGCCTTGCGCAGAAGCTCCGCCTCGGAGAGAGCCACTATGCAGTCGCCTCCGCGAGGATA
>CAYWWE010000063.1:0-13732 GCA_964461785.1 uncultured Bacteroides sp. | reverse complement strand
TAAGGATTTTTGCCGCTTTTTCAGAGTAAATCGGCACTTTTTTGCCGCTTTTTCAAGGTAAAAACAAGGATTTTTGCCGCTTTTTCAGAGATAGCGCCGTCTCTCAGTCTTTCGTGAGGCGCGAGGTGTCGGTGTTTTTCTCAATCTTCCGGGCTTTGAATTTCTTGCCGCTGCTGAACTTGTAGGTAGCGCCAATCTTGCCCGTGATATGTGCCTTGACCCTCGAAAACCGGTGATAGCCCGACGACTCGGTACTGATCCGGCTGACACGTTGCAGGACATTGTCCACGCCCAGCGACATGGACCAGCTCTTACCGAACTGGCGCTGAAGCGTGGGATTGAGATTCAGGATCGGAGAGAGTGTGATATTGCCCACCTTCATCCTCGACATATAGAAACAGTCGGTTGTGAAACTGAATGACTTAGGCAGCTGGAAGGTGGTGCTGGCCACGAGCTGAACGTATCCGAATGTCTCGAAAGGAGCGTTATCCGACAGCTTCTGGGAGACGATGGCATAGGTGGCGCTCGCATAGAGGCTCCACCATCCGGTAAGGTTGACCATGCCATTGGCGTGGACAAACATAGTGCGGTCCTTACCCTCATTTCCCCACGTCATATAGAGCCGTTCGGGATAATCAGGATTGGAAGCGAACATCTGCCGGATCGGATGATCGGCCGATGAATAGCCGGCAGCGACCGTATATTTACGCGCCAAGACAAAATCGAGACTGAGCGAATTGCTGAAACTCGAGGTGAGCCGCGGATTGCCTACCGTATAGGTATAGTCGGAGATCTGATTCACAACGGGATTCAACGACCAGAAAGAGGGTCGGCGGATCTTGCGCGACCATCCGAGCGCCACCGTATAATCACCCTTTTCAGTTATGTCATAGAGCAGATTGGCGTTAGGAAACAGATCGAAGCTACTCGTGCCGACGGTCGTCTTATAATACTCGCCGCGCAGTCCGGCCTTGAATTTCCAGCGACCGGCATGGCCGTTGGCCGTGATATATGCCGCCGCAATATTTTCGTCATATCCGGAATCATAGTCAAATCGCTCGTTAGGCTGCCACACCTCGCTGCGACGGAAACTATGAAGCGACCGAGTGTCGACATCGTTCAACGTGTATTTAGCTCCTGCGTTGAGATACCATCCGGGCTTGAACACAGCGCGGTAAGAGAGATTGGTGGTGAAAACATTGTAGCGGTTGAGATTGTCGGTGCGGTACATTGAGTCCTTCGGCATATCCGACCACGCCATAAAATTGTTTTCCAACACCTTAGATGACTGATAGCTGTAGTTGGAAACCAGTTTGAGGTATGACCCCTTTGTGTCGGTGGAATGAGTCCAGTTAAGGGCTACGATGAAGTTGTCGGAGTGATTATCCGACCTGTACGAGCCCCTTGTGCTGCTCTCCGTCCCCGGGCGGCTCGTCTCTGTTCTTGATTGCGACGTGCTGCGTGACCGGCCGGGATTATAGTCGACCTGCACACCCGCCCTGTCGCGGGCCGAAAAGTCGCAGAACAGCCCCACCGACATATTTCCATATATGCTTCTGCTTTTGTGGCGTGACAGCCCCGTCATTGTCTGGTCCAGAGAGGCATTGGTTGTGGTCTCGCGCGCCTTGTAGCGATCCGACGGGGTTCCGCTGAGGTTTCCGTTGACAGTTGTGGTGAATTTACCCGAGTGCATCGATACATTCACAAACGGATTGAGCTCCTGCATATATTCTCCGGCAGTGACATTCATTCCGGCAGAACCGTTGACACCATCCACACGATTGCGCCTGAGATTGATCTTGATCACACCTCCGGCCGCAGACGCGCTGTATTCCGCCCCTGCCCTCGGGATAATCTCGATTGTGGCGATGGCCGATGACTGAATGGACTTGAGATATGTCATGAGCCGCTTGCCGCTCATCCTCACTTTCCGGTCGTCGATATAAACGTCAACACCACCCTGCCCGTAAATCGACAGGGCATCATCCGTGGCCCATACGCCGGGGGCAGTCCTGAGCAACTGCTGCGCGTCCTTATTGGCCGACAACGGATTAGCCGCGATATTCAGCACAAAGCGGTCGGCCTCGCGCCTGACCAGAGGAGCCTTTACCTCAACTTCCTTCAGAGTGGTCGAGATCTTGCCGAGGATTATTCTCCCCGCATCCGGGCCGGCAGGGATGAGAGTACGGGTCTCATATCCGATAGCGGACACACGGATGCTGTCGCATCCTGCATCGGACGTGATCAGGAATCGGCCGTTGCCATCGGTCGAAGCGCCGCCCACCACCGAGTCATTTTCAAACATCGCGACAGTAGCATATTCCACCGGGATCGAGTCATTGCCTATCACGATTCCTCTGATCTCCCGCGCCGTCATGCCTGCTGAGCAGAGCATGACCATCCCTGTCAGGATCATGAAAGCCCTCATTTCTTTCCGTTTCTACGGTCCTGGCCGATCTTATAATTGCCCGTAATGACCCGCCGCCTGCCCTGCACCACACTCGACCAGAAAGCTACATCCCGAATATATTTTCGCAGGTCGTGGCCGTAGAATGGACTTTGAATGCCCCTCGGGATATTCATTTTTCTGGTCATGTCGTTACTGGTCTGGAGCACATCAATCTGCGCGAGGGTCGAGTCGCCGTATTCAAAATAAGCCACGATGAGGAGCTGGCGTTTCTTCTTGTTGTAGTAGGTATATGTATAGATCTCGTCGCTGTGGCGCTTGCCCCAATCAATGTCATCATTTTCCGTGACATAAAAAGTCTTGAGCTTGTCGTCCCACGCCGGCACCGACACGGCTGCGGGACGCCCGGGATCGTGGGCCTTGGGCGGGCGCACGAACATCGACTTCATCTGGGGAGCATAGAAAAGGATTTCTCCGCCGTCAAGTCCGCAGGTGTGCAGGATATCGGCAACAAAGCGATCCATCCCGGGATATTTCGCAATGGAATCGGCTGACGAGATTACAGTGAGAGGATCGGGAATAAGGACATCGCCGAATGTCAGGCGATAAGTGGTGTCCTTGTCGATTATCTGTCCGTAGTGTCCGCTTACATGCCATTCACGGTCGGCAAAGACAAGTGCTTTAGGCGACGAACACCCCGTCAGAATCACCAGGCCGAGAGCTACGATAAGAAAATGCTTTATGCTCATACTGCTATTGCGTTATGTGTTGGTTCAGATCTATGGTTTGTTTTGCAAAATTATCATTTAAACCGCCACAATGGTCTTAACCGAGTCTGCTTTAGTCTTAGTTAGTCTTAGCCGGAGTCTATTTTACGATGATATTTTCTTATATTTGCGGTATGGGACGCTTCAAGACTATAACCGCCATTTGCCTCACTGTCATCGTCATGATGGTGGCCGGCAATGTATGGTATCTGCACGGGCTCTACATATCCATCAAGGATCAGACCCTGCTGACCGTGGCCGACTGCGTGCGCCGGGCCGATATCTCGGGAGTCCTCCACCGCCTCAGGGATAGTGCGGATGATGAGGATTGGTCAAAGATAAGGCTTACTCTTGTTGTAGCGGGCAAGGAGGCGGAAGACGGAAACTATCATTATCCCGACATAGTTGGCGAATTCAGCCAGATCCTGACCCATTCATTCCATCTTTCGGAAGGGACGGAGAGGGCGCTTACGCCGGAAGATTATGCCACCCTCGACAGTCTGTTCAGACAGGAGCTCAACGGCTTCGGGCTGCATCCCGACAAGGCCTTTATCAAGCCTGCGGACGAGGCTCCCGACGAGGATACGGACGGACTATGGTCTGCCGATTTTTCAATCTATGATGGCCAATCTCCGATTTTCACCGCCTATTTCTCTCCCCTCCAGAGCCACATCCTGCACCAGATGGCGGGTATCATATCCACCTCGGCGGCTATAGTCCTCCTGATGGGATTCCTGATATTCTATCTCCTTCATTGGGTAGGACGGCTGCGCACCATCGAGCAGATGAAAGACGACTTCACCCACAACATGACCCACGAGCTGAAGACTCCCGTGGCGGTGGCATATTCCGCCGCCGATTCAATGCTACGCTACTATGATCAGAGCGACGAAGTCCGCAACAAGCAGTTCCTTCATATCATCATGGAGCGCCTGAGCTATCTTTCGGGAATGATCGAAAACATCCTGTCGATGAGCATGGAGCGATTCAAGACCATGCGCCTCAACATGCAGAGCGTCGCGCTCAGACCCGTTGTGGAGGATGTGGCGGCCATGGTTGAGCTGAAAGCCCGCAAGCCGGTGGAAACCGATATCGACGTGCCCGACTCGGTTATGTTGTCGGCAGACCCGCTGCATCTGGCCAATCTTCTGTCAAATATCATGGACAATGCCGTGAAGTATTCGGGCGAGTCAGTAAAGATAGCCATCAAAGCCGATGGGAAGGCTATCACTATTGCCGACAACGGCATAGGAATAGACCGCGCCCATCTGCCCTATATCTTCGATAAGTTTTATCGGGTGTCACACGGCGACTGCTACGAAACGGGAGGCTACGGACTGGGCCTTTTCTATGTACGCCAGATCGTGGAGCTGCATGGCTGGAGCATCGGGGTAACCAGCCGGCCGGGCCGGGGCACCGTCTTCACAATAAGATTTACAGACAATGAAAAGAGATAAGATACTTCTGGTTGAAGATGACTCAACCCTGTCGTTCATAGTCGAAGACGCTCTCACGCGCGAGGGCTTCGATGTGGTCTGCGCGTCAGATGGCGAGAGCGGCCTGAAAGCATTCCGCGAGAACACACCCGACGTTGTGGTGGCCGACGTGATGATGCCCCGTATGGACGGCTTTGAGATGGTGAGGCTCATCCGGGCCCAGGCACCTGCCGTGCCGGTGCTGTTTCTTACCGCCCGCACGGCTCTCGACGATGTGGTCAAGGGATTTGAGATGGGAGCCAACGACTATCTGCGCAAGCCCTTCCAGATCCTTGAGCTTGTGGTGCGTATAAAATCCCTCCTTAACCGCAACCGCCGCACACCGGCCGAAGACACGCGCCTCACCATTGGCGACTGCTCGCTCGACTTCGCCTCCCAGCAACTGGTGATCGGCTCGCACACATTCGGCCTCTCCCACACTGAAGCCGTGATCACCGACGAGCTCTTCCGGCATCCCAACGAGGTGGTCGACTCGCGGACTCTCATGTACCGCATCTGGCACAACGACGACTACAACAACCTCAACCGCCTCCACGGCTTCATCTACAAGCTCCGCAAATATTTCTCCGGCTCCGCATCCCTCTCATTGCTCAATGTCCGCGGCATAGGCTACAAACTGACCACCTCGATATTTAAAGAATAAGTTTCCACGGTGCGGTGGCGGTTTTCTCGGCTTTTTTGGCTAATTTTGCATTATCACCTCTTTTCTCTCTCATATCGAAATAATTAATCTTTCAATCTTTCACCCATGATCCGACACTTTGCAGTGATTGCCGCAGCCGCCATCGCAGGCATCACGACAGCAGGAGCGCAGACCTTCAAGGAGTGGCAAGACCAGCACGTCAACCAGATCAACCGTCTGCCGATGCGGACAAGCCACTTTGCCTATCCATCCACTTCAGATGCCATGAAGGGCAATCCGTCTGAAGCATCAAACTACATGACCCTCAACGGCATGTGGCGCTTCAACTGGGTCGACAACGCCAATGAGCGTCCCACCGACTTCTTCCGCCCCGGCTTCAACGATTCCGGCTGGGACTCAATCCCTGTCCCCGGCAACTGGGAGCTCTACGGCTACGGCGACCCGCTTTATGTCAACATCGGCTATGCCTGGCGCAATGATTTCAAAAACAACCCTCCCATAGTTCCGGTAGACAAGAACCATGTCGGCTCCTACCGCAAGAAAATCAACATCCCCGCCGCATGGAACGGCAAAGAGATCATAGCCCATCTCGGATCAGTCACCTCCAACGTGTATCTCTGGGTCAACGGTAAGTTTGTAGGTTACAGCGAGGACTCAAAGCTCGAGCCGGAGTTCAACATCACCCCCTATCTCCATCCCGGCGAAAACGAGATCGCCATGCAGGTGTTCCGCTGGTGCGACGGATCTTATTTCGAGGATCAGGACTTTTTCCGCCTCAGCGGCGTGGCACGCGACAGCTATCTCTTTGCCCGCGACAAGTCGACCGGTCTGCGCGACATCCGTGTGACCCCCGATCTCGACTCCGACTATAAGGACGGCACCCTGAAGATCGATCTGACGCTGAAGGGCAATCCTACCGTCGACCTGCGTCTGCTCGCACCCGACGGCAAGGAGGTGGCCGCCACCAGCGTCACCGGAAACGGCAACCGCGAAGTAACCCTCGACATAGCCAATCCGCTCAAATGGACGGCCGAGACACCCAACCTCTACAAACTCGTAGCGTCGGTGACGAAAGGGGGCAAGGAGATCGAGGCCACGACCGTCAATGTCGGCTTCCGCAAGGTTGAGATCAAGAATGCCCAGCTGCTCGTCAACGGCCAGCCCATCCTCATCAAGGGCGTGGACCGCCACGAGATCGACCCCGACGGCGGATATGTCGTATCGCCCGAACGCATGGAGCAGGATATCCGCATCATGAAGGAAAACAACATCAACGCTATCCGCACCTCCCACTATCCCGACGATCCCTACCTCTATGACCTGGCCGACCGCTACGGCCTCTATGTAGTGGCCGAAGCCAATCTCGAGAGCCACGGTATGGGCTACGGAGCCGAATCGCTCGCAAAATTCCCCGAGTTTGAGCAGACCCATCTCGAGCGCAACGAGCGCAATGTGGCCCGTAACTTCAACCACCCCTCCATCATCATCTGGAGTCTTGGCAACGAAGCAGGCGACGGAGTCAACTTCGAGGCCGCCTATAAGCTCGTCAAGAGCATGGATCCCTCGCGCCCCGTGCAGTATGAGCGCGCCGGGCTGGGATCAAACACCGACATCTATTGCCCGATGTATGTGAGTCAGGCCGATGCGGCAAAATATGCCAAGCGCACCGACATCACCAAGCCTCTGATACAGTGTGAGTATGCCCACGCAATGGGCAATTCGGGCGGCGGATTCAAGGAGTATTGGGACACCATCCGGGCCTATCCGAGCTATCAGGGCGGATTTATCTGGGACTTCGTTGACCAGAGCCTCCGCAAGACCGGCAAAGACGGCGTGATGGTCTATGGCTACGGCGGCGACTGGAATCCCTACGACGCCACCGACAACAACTTCTGCGACAACGGACTGATCTCGCCCGACCGCGTGCCCAATCCTCACATGGACGAGACTGCCTACTTCTACCAGAACATCTGGACCGAGATGCCCGACCCCGCCTCAAAGCAGGTGCAGGTGAAAAATGAAAATTTCTTCGTCCCGCTCGACAACTACCGGATGCGCTGGACTCTCCTGGCTGATGGCTCACCCCTCGAGAGCGGCATCATCGAAAACCTTGATGTAGCTCCGCAGGCCACCGCTTCAGTGGCTATACCTATGTCGCTCGCTTATGTGCCCGAGGGAGCTGAAGTGTTCCTTAACGTGGAATATCTCACCAAGAACGCCGACGGCATGGTGCCCGCAGGTCATGTGGCTGCCCGTCAGCAGCTCCCCGTTGCCGCCGGTACACACACCTTCAAGGATATCGCCAACATTCCCGCCAACAATCTCCGGGCCTCATATCCCGTGATCAACGCCACCAACTCGGAGCGCCTAATTGTCAAGGGCTACGGATTCAACATCGAATGGGACCGCAACACCGGCATGATCTCACGCTGGACCAATGGCCAGCTCGAGATGATCGAGCCGGGTCAGGAGATACGTCCGTCGTTCTGGCGCGCCGGCAACGACAACGATTACGGCGCCGATGTTCCCCGCCGCCGCAAGGTATGGCGCAATCCGGAGCTCGTGCTCAAGGATCTCGCAGTCGAGATGACTCCGACCGGTCTGGCACGCATCACGGCCTCATACGAGATCCCCGCTGTCAAATCGAGCTTCGTAATGACCTATACGGTCAACAATGCCGGCCAGCTGCTCCTCGATCAGACCCTCACGCCGGCCGACAACGCCGAGGCTCCCGAGCTGATGCGCTTCGGCATCGAGGTGCCCCTGATCGGAGCAATGGACTACTCCACCTACTATGGCCGCGGCCCGATCGAAAACTATATCGACCGCAAGACATCGGCTTTCGTAGGCCTCTACACCCAGACCGCTGCCGAGCAGCCCTATATGTATATCCGTCCGCAGGAAACAGCCACAAAGAGCGATATGCGCTGGTGGAATCAGACCACAATAGGCGGCAAGGGCCTCAACATCACCTCGCCCGAGCTGTTCTATGCTTCGGCCACCAACTATACCACCGAATCGCTCGATGACGGCGACACCAAGCATCAGCGCCACTTCCAGGAAGTGAAGCCCGTCGACTATACCATCCTGCGTGTGGATGCCCACCACACCGGTCTCGGCGGCATCGACTCATGGGGAGCCCTGCCCCTCAAGGAGCACCGCATCCCATTCGGTCCCCTCTCCATGACCCTCCTCCTTACTCCGCTGAAATAAGTCCGTCGGCCTGTCCGAGGCAATTTATCCACCCGGAAGACAACATTGAGTGCCTTCCGGGTGTTTTCTTATTGATATGAGTAGAAAAGATGAGATAAAACGTCTATGGGCCGAGACATTCGGCGACTCGCGCGACTTTGTCGAGATGTATTTCGACCGTGTCTACCGCGACTCCGACGCCATGACCCTCACCGGCGACGACCACCGCATCGTGAGCTCGCTCCTTCTGCAGCAATACGACATGACCTTCCACGGCCTCGAAGCCACGGCCTCGTATATCTCTGGAGCACTCACCCAGCGCAACATGCGCGGACGGGGGCTGATGTCGTCGCTCATGACCGATGCCCTGACCGCCTCCCACGACCGCGGCGACATAATCACCTTCCTCATCCCGGCCTCCGACTATCTCTACGGCTACTATGCACGGTTTGGCTTTGCCACAGCCATATTCACCGACATAATGCGCTACACTTCCCTCCACTCTTTCACGGTCCCCGAAGGAAACGCCGACGAGACATTCACCCCGGTCGAAGATCTTTTCGACCCGCGCGTCTACGACGCAATGAGTGCCCTGGAGAGGGAGATGAAGCAGTCGGTCATCCTGCATTCCCACCGCGACTATCTCAACATCCTCGACGATCTGCGGCTCGACGGCGGCCACTGCGTGGCTGTAGCCGATGCCGACGGGCAGATCAGCGCCATAGCTTGGGCCCGGCCGGCCACCGACGGATCAGGCGTCATCGTCGTCAACGAGATCCTCTACCGCACTCCAGGAGCCCGTCAGGCCGCTTTGCGGCTTCTCAGGAGCCACTGGCCCGACAAGCCGTTTGCCGTGATGGCACCCGTGGCCGACGACGGACGTCAGCCCACAAAGCGGGGCATGGCCCGAATCACAGGAGCAGAGGCAACACTCGCCCTGCTTGCCCGAGCATATCCCGAACTGCGTCTCACCCTGCGGGTGACAGACCCGGTAATCGGCCCCAACAACGGCGTCTTCGTCATCAACGGCGGACAATGCCGCCGCAAAGCCACCCTGCGCGACCTCCATCCCGACTTCGACGTCGACATCACCACACTCACCGAGCTCGTCTTCTCGTCGGCCAAAATAGGCAGCGTAACCGGTCTGCCTGCGCGGCGCCTCCACATGGCTCTCATGCTCGACTGAGCCTGAAAAGGTACGGCAATAAAGCGATGCTTAAACCGAACAAGGATTAAATGTCCTTCTTTCTCAGTCTTTCCATATTCTTTTTGTCGTAAGCCTCTCCTCGGGAAACAAGATACTCAAATTTGGCGAGGTCACCGTCAAGTTGAATATGGAGTACGAAGAAAGCTCTCTTGCTGCCAATCCTGATACGATAAACGTTATTGAGGGTCTCTATTTTTCGGCAGTTAGATATTTCATCAACAGATTGAGCATCAACGACCTCATTTATTGCCTCAACGATTGAATGATGAATCTTGCCGGATAATTTGTCAAGAGCTCTGGTAAAGTCCTTGGAGAAATCTACTCTCATCTGTATTGACCAATTCCATGGCGGCGCATAAAGTCATCTTTTTCTCTTTCGCCCACCATTATCTGTCCTTCAGGACGTGTGGAAACAAGATAGCGGTAAAGGTCTGCGTCTTCCATCTCGTTGGCTTCCTCAACAAGAAGCTGTTCAATATATTTCTTAAGATTTATTCCCATTGCTGCCGCCTTGACATTCAAAGCGCGAAAAACGTCTTCCGGAATGTCAATAAGTTTACGGTGCAAGGGTTGTGTTGAAGGAGCAGTTACAGTATTCATGCCGTTCTTATTTTTCGCCAAAGTTAAGCCATATATATCATATATACAAATCCTGATTGAGAAAAGTTCTACTCAACACGCGGCTCAAAATCCAAAAAAGGATTTGATTCGTGACAAAAAATGTGTAATTTTGCCACACAGCAATAATTGCATCTAAATCCAATCATAACCACATACCAATGAAGAAACTTCTGTTTTCTGCAATCGCTGCAGCCACAGTTGCTTCCACAGCCATTGCCCAGGAAGCACCCGACAGCGCCGGATTCGTGTTCACCGACATCAAAGTTGTCCCCACCAACTCTGTAAAAGATCAGAACAAGAGCGGCACATGCTGGTCATTCTCCGCCACATCATTCATCGAAGACGAGATCCTCCGCAAGACAGGCAAGAGCATCGACCTCTCCGAGATGTTCACAGTCCGCGAGTGCTACAACGACAAAGCCAACAACTACGTTCGCCGTTATGGCGTGGCCCAGCTGTCGCAGGGCGGCTCATGCCCCGACATCGCCTACGTCTGGGAGCGCTACGGCGCAATGCCCGAATCGGCATATCCCGGCCTTAACTATGGCGAGGACAATCATGTGCACGGCGAAGTTGAAGCCGGCCTCAAGGGCTATATAAACGCCATCACCCGTAAGCCCAACCGTCGCCTCTCCACCGCATGGCCCAAAGCCACCGAAGGCATCCTCGACGCATACTTCGGCGAAGTGCCCGAAACATTCGTTTACGAAGGTGTGACCTACACCCCCAAGTCGTTTGCCGAATCACTGCCCATCAACCCCGCCGACTACATCGGCCTCACCTCCTTTACCCACCACCCCTTCTACAAGCCCTTCAACCTCGAAGTGTCCGACAACTGGATCAACTACGAATACTACAACATTCCTATCGACCAGCTCGTTGAAGTGACCGAAAACGCCATCAACAACGGCTACTCCGTTGCATGGGCTGCCGACGTGTCCGAGCGCGGCTTCAACTGGAAGAAAGGCTATGCCAACCTCCCCAAAGAAAAGACCGAGGCCGACTACGAAGGCACCGAGCTCGCCCGCTGGGTGTCCCTCTCCAAAGCCGATCGTGAGAAAGAGACCTACAACCAGCGCGGCCCCGTTGCCGAGCAGGAGGTGACCCAGGAGTCACGTCAGGAGATGTTTGACCGTCAGGAGACAACCGACGACCACGGCATGGTAATCGTTGGCATCGCCAAAGATCAGGCCGGCAACAAATACTTCAAGGTCAAGAACTCATGGACCGACAAGCAGATCTACGGCGGTTACTTCTATGTATCCATCCCCTACTTCAAGGCCAAGACCCTCGACATCTGGGTTAACCGCGAAGCCGTGCCCGCCTCCATCCTCAAGGAGCTCGGTCTCACCGCCAATGCCAAAGCAAAAAAATAAATTTTCGGAATCCGAAAATAATCGCTAACTTTGCAGCGCAAGCGCCCCGGAACACAGCTTCCGGCTCTTGCGCTGCAAAACTATTTTATCAGACCATGCGGTAGTAGCTCAGTTGGTAGAGCATCAGCTTCCCAAGCTGAGGGTCGCGGGTTCGAGCCCCGTTTACCGCTCCCTCATATCAAAGCAAGGAGTCAAAAGTCAACTCCTTGCTTTGACATAAAGACTTTAATCCTTACCTCACAAAAGTAAACATTATCATAGGTGTCATATCTATTTTAAGGGCTATTGTCAGACAAGTCTAAGGTTATCAATAATAGTCAAATCTAATTAAACAGCACTGTCTTCTATTCCCTTACATATCCATCATCTAAGCGATATTTCTGAATCAAGCGAATATTTATCTCTTCAACCACTTCCCCAAAAAACTCTAAGCCTATTCATGATTCACCCTACCACAATTGTATCAATAGAACCCGTTGATCGAGACATCCGAATAGGCAGTGTCTTCAATCATATTTTCAGCATCATTTTCCAAACCGAACAGACCGACTCCGAACAGACTAAGGAAATTATCTGGGACTTCTCTAAATGCTCTTTTCTTCATCCTTTTTACATAGGTGCTTTAGCAATTCTTAAACACCAATATGGTTCTCGTATAAACATTTCAGGTATTCCTAGTACGCTCTCTCGATACCTCGAGTTGATCTACTTCTTTTCGCCATTGGAGATCAATAAATCTCAAAATAATCACTCAATTTGGGATGAATATAAAGGGCGGACTTACCTTCCAATTTGCTTATTTCATCCAGGCGATAATTCGTCTATTATCGCCCAAGAGCTGGTACAGAAAGCGATAGAACAACAAATGGGTCATTCCGGACCAATCAACGGTATTATTTCGCTCCTGTTCTCAGAACTTATTGACAATATCACTGAGCATTCTAAAAGCAACGAAGGATTTTTGTTTTGCCAATACTTACCACATGAAAAAAATCTCTACATCATGATTTTAGATTCCGGTAGATCAATATATTCTTCCTATGCTTCTGATGAGCGATACATTGATTTTCTCACCGATAAAGAATCCTCAGGTATATTAATGGCTCTAAGAGGTAAATCTACCAAAGACCGTCCGGAAAACGAAAATAGAGGATATGGCATATCAAAATCAAGAAAGTTAGTCGTTGATGGATTAGGTGGTGAGTTTTTCCTTCTATCAGGCTCAGCCTTTGCTAGACACGATTCCCGAGGAGAGACAGTTATCGACCTTCCAGGGGATCTTAGATGGAATGGAACTGCCGTCCTGATAAAAATTCCAACCTCAGTCCCCAATAACTTCAATTTATATAAATATATATCCTAACAATTATTCATAAATGAATGCATCAATAGATATCGCCCAAAATATAGGTTCTGATATACGGACTCGATCATTTTTCAGACGTGACATTGAACGCCTGCTCACATCTTATCCTCAGACAGAGGCAATTGACTTCTCTGGCGTACGCTTCATTTCTAGATCTGTTGCTGATGAGATTTGTAACCTACTGGAAGATCACTCGGGATTACATACAATAGGTATGTCAGGAGATGTTGACAAAATGTTTAAGATCGTACTTCGTGGCAGGAACGCACCGAGAGAATATCCAGAATTGAACGCACAGGTTATACACTTAAATACCATGCAAGAACTCTCCAACTTTTTTGAGGCTTTTTGACAAAACTTCTCCTCTATTCTCTCAATTCTGGCTTACTTAAGTCATATAAATTGCACTAGGCTTCTTTACATTGATCCTCAATCAATATAATACGGATAAAGCGTATAAGTTTACGGGCCGCTGCTATGCTTCGCGCACTGCAGCGGCCCGGTTTGGGGTTTTATCTATCTATCAATCTATCACTATTCTATCTTGGGGGAGGAGAGGAAGTGGTCGCCATCAGCAGGCGTAGTCAGCGAAGCGCTCCTGAAGCTGCTGGCGGGCGAAGAAGATGCGGCTCTTGACAGTGCCGAGGGGAAGATCCA
>CAYWWE010000062.1:0-13940 GCA_964461785.1 uncultured Bacteroides sp. | reverse complement strand
TCGGCTATCCCATGCAGATGATCTACGGTTATAAGACCGACGGCGTGTTCCTCTCCGACGATGAAGTAAGCTCATGGCCCGACCAGAGCTCGATCGCCAAAGGCGCAGGCGCAGGCGACATCCGCTACGTTGACCTTGACGGCGACGGCAAGGTGACCAATGCCGACCGCACATATCTCGGCACCAACATCCCCAAATACAACTTCGGCCTCAGCGCAGGCCTCGACTGGAAAGGCTTCGACTTCAGCTTCCTCATCCAGGGAGTTGCAAAAGTCAACGGCATGCTGTCGACCTACGCCGGCTATGCATTCTGGCAGGAAGGCAACATCCAGCGCTGGCAGATGGAAGGCTGCTGGGACGTTCAGCAGGACAACCGCTATCCCGCATATCCCAAACTGGAGGCCCTCTCCAACTCCGGTAGCCGCAACACCCTCACATCCGACTTCTGGGTGCGCGACGCCTCGTTTGTTAAGGTCCGCAACATCCAGTTCGGCTACACCCTCCCGCAGAACACAATCAGACACCTCGGCATCTCTGGCATCCGTGCCTACATCACCCTCGACAACCCCTTCTCCTTCAATCATTATCCCGAAGGATGGGATCCCGAGAAGCGCAGCAACGGCGGTTCCTACTACCCCACCATGCGCTCATACACCTTTGGCCTCACCATCAACATCTAAGCATTCTCTACCGATATGAAATCAGTATCCAAAATATTGGTCGGACTGGCCTTACTGGCGGGGCTCCAGTCGTGCGATCTTGAGCGTACACCACTCACCAGCCTGTCGTCAGACAATTTCTGGGACAATCCCAAAAACGCCACCCTCGCCCTCACCGCCATCTATCGCGGCCAGATCTCCAATGGACTCGAGTATAACGTGAGCGACTTCTGGTCATATCAGGGCCTTCAGTTCATGGACCACATGACCGACAACGCCTTTGACCGTCGCGGCGAAAACAGCCCCTTATTCATCTTCTCGAGCGGCAAGCTCCAGAACAACAACGCCCAGCTGGCCAACTACTGGTCGTCGGCCTACAAGCGCATCGGCCGCTGCAACCGTTTCCTCGACGGCATCGTCAACATGGCCGACGGTCCGGAAAAGGTGCGCCTCACAGCCGAGGTGCGTTTCCTCCGCGCTACCCAGTACCACTATCTGGCAAGCTACTTCAAGGATGTGCCCCTGGTGACAACCGCCCTCACCGGTGAAGAATCCAACAATGTCACCAAAGAGTCGCAGGCCAATATCCTCAAGTGGTGTGCCGACGAGTTTGTGGCAGCAGCAGCCGATCTGCCCCGCTTCTCAGCCCTGAGCGCAAGCGAGTCGGGCCGCGCATGCAAGCAGGCAGCCCTCGCCTTTGCAGGCCGCACATACATGCTCCTCAACGACTGGGCATCCGGCGCATCTGTCTACAAGCAGATCATCGATCTCGCCGACAACCAGATCCACCCCGTCTACTCCGAGCTCTTCCTTGCCGGATCAGGCTCATCCAACAAGGAAAACATCTTCTACATCGAGTATCTCGAAAACTTCTTCGGTTGGGGTCACCCCCAGCAGTGTCTCTCTGCAAAGGATGGCGGTTGGAGCCTTTCAAACCCCGCCGCAGGCCTCTTCGAGGAATATGAGTTCACCGACGGAACCCCCTTCAGCTACGACGATCCCCGCTACAATCCCGACAACCTCGGCGAAAACCGCGACCCGCGCCTCGACTACACCATGTATTATAACGGCGCAACCTTCAAGGGCACCGAATATCGCATGAGCCCCGACTATTCTGCAGCCGTAAAGGAGCGTATCGACTACTCTTCCGAGGCTTCCAAGACCGGCTTTATGTGGCGCAAATTCTATGACGAAGGCGGCATCAACGACCTCAACAGCTACAGCGTTGTCGTGCCCGTGATCCGCTACGCCGAAGTGCTCCTGGGCTATCTCGAATGTGTGCTCGAAAGCGGCCAGCCCGTGTCGCAGCAGATCCTTGACCAGACCATCAACGCCATCCGCGGTCGCGCCGATGTAAGCATGCCTCCCGTCCTGGCCGGCTCGACCGATCAGATCCGCAAGGCTATGCGCCATGAGCGTCGTGTGGAGCTCAGCTACGAGGGCATCTATTACTGGGATCTTCTCCGCTGGCACACCGCCCATGAGGTTCTCGTAGGCGACATCTGGGGAGCACCTTATCCCGGATCGGCTCTCTATGCCACCTCGACCAAGAAAGTCGACCCCACCGGCAACTGCCGCTGGTATGTGGGCCGTCGCGACTTCCGCAATCCCGAAGACTACAAATGGCCCATTCCGCTGTCCGAACAGAACATCAATCCTAATCTCCGCGATTGATATCACGCAATTACCGCTATCATAAAGTGATAATGAGAAAGAATTCTATTCTCGCGGCATCACTCATGACCCCCATGCTTTTCCAAGCATGGGGTGTTGCCGCTAAATCAAAGCCTCAGAAAGAGACGGATCCTCAGAAGCCTAACGTGATAATCATTCTGGCCGACGACCTCGGCTACGGCGACATGGAGCCCTACGGCGCCACACGCGTCAAGACTCCCGCCGTCAACCGTCTGGCCGACGAGGGTACGAAATTCACCAACGTGCACGCTGTAGCCGCAACCTCGACCCCCTCGCGTTACTCCCTCCTGACGGGCGAATACGCATGGCGCCGCAACGACACCGAGGTGGCCGCAGGAAACGCAGGAATGATCATCCGTCCCACCCAGTACACGATGGCCGATATGTTCCGCAACGCCGGCTACCGCACGGCAGCCATCGGCAAGTGGCATCTCGGCCTCGGCGACAAGACAGGCGAACAGGACTGGAACGCTCCCCTGCCCGCAAGCCTTGCCGACATAGGTTTCGACTACCACTACATCATGGCCGCCACGGCCGACCGCGTGCCCTGTGTGTTCATTGAGAATGGAGCTGTGGCCAACTACGATCCCACCGCCCCGATCTATGTGAGCTACAGGCAGAACTTCGAGGGTGAGCCTACGGGCCGCGAAAATCCCGAGCTGCTCACCAACCTGCGCCATTCCCACGGCCACGACATGTCTATCGTCAACGGCATAGGCCGCATCGGATATATGAAAGGCGGAGGCAAGGCTCTCTGGAAAGACGAAAACATTGCCGATTCGATCACCGACCATGCTCTCGACTTTATCCGCGAGAACGCAGGTGCCGACGAGCCATTTTTCATGTATCTCTGCACCAACGATATCCATGTGCCCCGCTTCCCCCACGAGCGCTTCAGGGGTAAGAACGAGATGGGACTCCGAGGCGACGCCATTGCACAGTTTGACTGGACCGTGGGCCGCGTTCTCGACACCCTCGACTCGCTCGGCATCGCCGACAATACTCTCGTGATTCTCTCGAGCGACAACGGCCCCGTGCTCGACGACGGATATGACGACCACGCCGAGGAGCTTGTAGGCGATCACCGCCCCACCGGCCCCTACCGCGGAAACAAATACAGCGCCTTTGAAGGCGGCACGATGGTGCCGGCAATCGTGCGCTGGCCCGGTCATGTGCCCGATGGCAAGAGCAACAACACTCTCATGTCGCAGATCGACTGGATGGCCTCACTCGGCTCGCTCATCGGAGCACGCCTTCCCGAAGGTGCCGCTCCCGACAGCCGCGACCGCATAGGCAATCTGCTTGGCACCGATCTTACCGACGCTCCCTGGATCATCGAGGAGTCAAACTGCCTCTCAGTTCGCACTCCCCGCTGGAAATATATCGAGCCCAACGACGGCGGCCCGAAGATCACATGGGGCCCCAATGTAGAGACAGGCTATGCATCGCTCCCGCAGCTCTATGACATGAGCAGCGATGCCGGCGAGACCACCAATGTGGCTCTTGAAAATCCCGAAGTGGTCTACGACCTCCAGAACGTCATCCGACGCAACGCCCGCCGCGGTTATCACGGAAACCGTTGACATACCAACTCATATACCGCAGGGGCGGAATCACAGATTGTCGTGGTTCCGCCCCCGCTTTATGTGCATCGGTCTGGAATGGGAGGGTTTATGGTGCGGCCACAGCTATGCGGCCCGACACGGTCTGGGGAATCCCTTCGGGACTCTTGGCTGTGACCCGGTAGACATATATTCCACGCTGCACCCGCCGGCCTCCCATGTCGCGGAGATCCCATCGGAGGGGAGCCGAAAGGAACATATCCGAACGATCGGTGGCCGTTGAGGTCCACACCAGATGTCCGAGCAGGTCATAGATGGCAATTGAAGCCGTGAGGGTGGCATCGGGCCTGTCATGGCGCAGGAAGAAGTTGGCCTCCGTCCGTGCGGGATTAGCGTCGCTGAACACCTCAAAGAGCTTGGGCGCGAGCCCATTTGCAACCGCCATCGCGATCGAGGTCCGAGCCGAATTGCCCGACGTGTCATAGACCCTGAACAGCAGCTCGTGATGACCCTCCGGAAGATCCTTCAGCGGATAAGCCAGTGTGCCGCCGTTGGAGCCGTCGGCTGCCGGAGTGAAGTATTGAGCCAGATCGCTATACAGCGTGGTGCCATCGAGCTGGAGCATCATCTGGCGGCCGACTCCCGCAAGCGAGAGATTGATCCCGACATTATCGCTCACCTTGGCAATAAACATGGGCGAGGGGTTGACAGCGTCGCCGTCGCTGAAACCCGGATGATTGAGATAGGCATATTCAATAACCGGCGCCTCGGTGTCGAGCTCGGCAGTATCATCATAGCCGTAGACATAGAAGTTACGGTTCAGTCCGGTAGCCTCCGTGCCGTCGTCGGCCACGGCATAAAGCGAGATGGCGGCGGGACGATAATTGTCGGCAACCTGCTCGGGCATCGAGACCGTGAGGCTGAAGCGTCCTGAAGCCACACTGTCGCGCCCGGCAAACAAGCGGCTTCCATGCTCCTCAAACGTCACCTGACGCCCTTCGCCATCGTTGACGGTCCTGCGCCCCTTCGAGGTCGTGGAATATTCTGCGTCGTAGAGATTCAGGCCCACAAATCCATTGAACGAATCGAGCGGACTACCGTCGGGACCGGTCACGGTGCCGCTGACCTTGAGCTGCTGACGGGCCTTGATCACCGGCGGTTCCTCAGCCGATCCATCGGCCTGCACACCGGCTATGACATCAAGCTCTACACTCGACGACGGCACAGCAAGCCTCATAGCCGGGTCGCCGAGGAGCACATAGCGGAGCTTGTTGTCGTTCACCGACCCCGCAGGCGATGCAAGCCGGTTCTTGGCCGCCTGAAAAAATTCACCCACAGTAGGGAGCAGTCCGTCGGGGCGGCGCCGGAAAGCCTCGGCTCCTATGGCCTCCGTGAAATATCCGTTTTGCTCGATATAGACCTCGCGCGTGGCCGAGATGGCCGCAATCACTCCGCCTGAGGGATTGAAAGCAAGCGCTTCGGCACCCGAGGGCTCTACGCCATCCCATCTGACAAACGAGCATGTAGCGGCATACATAAACGGCAACCGGCGCAGATAGAGGCTATTGATATCGGTCAGGGTCAGCATATTGTCGCCGGTGAGGAAGTTGGTTCCCGCATGGCCTATGAAGTTCCACCACACCGCGCCGTCTTCGAGCGTGCGCATCTGGCGCTGACGTGCACCGGTGGCCTCGCCGCCAACTATATCGAAAGCATCGATATAAGCCTTGACGAGCATCATGCGGCTGCCGCCGTCGGAGGCAAGAATAGCTGCCGCCTGCTTCTCGCTCTGATCCATGTGTGTGCCCGAATTGCCGTCGTCGGCCACCATGAGGATACGGTTTTTCCATCCTCGGTCGTCGCGCTGCTTGCCGTAGGCTATCATCTTATCGACGTATGATGCAAGTGTGGCGACTGTCCCGGCCGGGATACGCCCCACAGCGATGGAATAAGCGTCGGAGCTTAGGCGCGAGCCCGAGCCGTCGGCCAGCATCATCAGAATGTCGTCGGACGTGTATGAGTCGTAGACCGACATGCTCTCGTCGCTCTGCCAGGTAGGAAGCTGGATCTGATTCAAAGCCTCCATAGGCCGGGTGAGGCAGCGGTTGTCGTGAGTAGCGCGTCCAAGGAGCAGGGCGAAGCGCAGGGGGCGGCCCGCAGCGACTCCTCTGTCATAGACCATCTTGAGCATACGGCGCAAGGCATTGACATCGGCCGACCCCGACCCGAACTCATTATAGACCTGCTGAGGGTCAACAACGATTGCCGACAGCGGCTCCGTAGGGTCAGTACGGTGCATTTCGGCTATCCTCGCGGCCTGCTCCCTGAAGGGCGCGGGAGCTATGATGACCATATCCGGCAGAGCGTCGCCCGACAGTGCCCCGTGGAGATTCTGGTTAGCCACCTTCTCCACCGATGTGACAGGCGTGAAACCTGAAGCCGAAGGAGTCCATGCGATATAGCGGCGGTTGCCCCCGAAGGGAGAGCGCCACGAAGCGGCTCCATCCGAGCGCTGAAGATCCATCTCGCAAATCGACGAGAGGTCAGTAACGTCCCACACCCTGAGATCGGAATCCGCACCGCTTATCCGTCCCTCCGCACCGGCGAGACGGAAGTCAAGGATGCCTGATGGAGGGAGCGAGAGCCTGCAGGTGTAGTTTATGTCGATGGCGTCGAGACGGGCAGCTCCCACCGTGCCGGGAGCCTCAAGGGTGAGCTTCACCTGAAGGCTCTCTCCGTCGGGGATGGCCGTGCGCGTAGCAGTGGTCACATTGCCGTAGATATGTGACTGGGCTGCCGGGAGGCGCACCGGAGAGCTGTCGCTGCTGCCGTTGACACTGACCGACAGCGAGCCCGCGGTGCCGAGACTGGAGCCGAAAACGGTCCGAATCCACACCTCCGACCCCTCAACACGTCCGGGCAAAGAGAAGTTGAAGGTGCGCGAACGGGTGTAACGCATATCCTCGCCGAAAAGAGCGTGTCCGCTCTCGCCGAGACTCGCCTCCTCCGATTCATGGAAGAGAGCTACCACAGCCGAAACGGAGGCCTCGCCGGTAGGCTTAAGACCCTCCACGACAGGATCGAGACGAGGAGCGTCGCCATAGTCGCTGAGGTAATAATATCCGTAGCTGCTGAACGGATTGAGCGAATGAACAATCCGGCCCGGCTGAAGATCCGAATATGTTTCCGGGCCCTGAGCATAGAAAACAATGCCCCCCTGAGCGACAACCGATGGAGTCTGGGGCAGATCGTCGACATAAGTCGACGCATCGAGACGGTCGGGAATCCGCGCGCCGCCGTAGCCGTAGACCTTCACAGCAGAAGGATCGGCGAAACCCCATTTGCGGAGATCGGCCGCGCTGACGGCGACCATGCCGCTACGTCCGACCGCGATCCTGACCCAATGACCGTCGGCCAGAACCGACCTCGGCGCATAACTGTCGGGCGACAATGCCGACACCGGCATCACCGCCGCAAGGGCCATGACCGCAACAGCTATGAAGCGAAAGAATATAGAGGGAAAGAGGTGGTGTGTCATAATAGCTAACTGTCTATTATAACGGACCGGCCCCCTTATTATTGCCTGATGATAAAAATGAAGCGAACGCAGCCGAGTCGCCGTGAAACACATTGAGGTCAACATTGCCCCGGATACCCGCCACCCGTCCGCGGTGGCTGTGTTGCCAGAAGGTCCATGTGCGCGCATCGGGACTCCCGTCCTCAAGCGAACAGAGCCACAGCGGGATCGTGTCATAGCGTCCCTCGACAAACCGTGAGTAGCCGCGCTTATTGGTATAGAGCATCACATCGTAGCCCCGGCGGCGCAGATGGCTGAGGCAGGTGTCGAGGCGCGCCAGCACCTGACGTGTAGGAGTGAAGCGAGGATTGCCAAACTCCTCCAGATCAATCACGAGAGGCATGTCAACCGGGCGCAGAGAGGCGGCATCGGCAAAGTTGAGAGCCTGCAGATCGCCCGGACTGTCGAACCGGAAGAAATGATAGAGCCCAACCTTAAGCCCCGCTTCGCGCGCTCTGAAATAGTTGCGCGTCAGGGCACGGTCCTGCCAGTCCGTTCCCTCAGTAGCCTTTATCATTACGAATCCGATCCCATCCGCCGCAACGGCGGCGAAATCAATATCTCCGTTATGGGCGCTTACGTCGATGCCCCTTATGGCATAGGCATCGGCCTGAGGACCTATGGTCTCAGACCAACAGCCTGCCAGAAGGGGCAACGCGACGATCAGTACGATAAGGATGCGTAGCAAAAGCTGATCCTTTTTACTCGTAGCGGCTCCAGTCTACATTGGCCATGGAGCCGGTCTCAAGGAATGCGGTGTGGAATCCGAGAGCTGCTGCGAGATTGTGGGGGGTCTGACCTCCCTTGCCGAGCTTGAGGTAGTCGCGCAGGAGAGGACGATACATCGGGTTGGCGCAGTTGTCGATGATCTTGTGGGCACGCTGAACAGGATCGAGACCGCGGAGATCGGCCACACCCTGCTCGGTGATGAGCACGTCGACCGAGTGCTCCGAATGATCCACGTGGCTCACCATCGGCACGATGTTGCTTATCAGGCCCTCTTTGGTAATGGAGGGGCAGGAGAAGATCGAGATATAGCCGTTGCGGGTGAAGTCGCCCGAGCCGCCGATACCGTTCATCATCTTGGTGCCGACCACATGGGTGGAGTTGATATTGCCGAAGATGTCGGCTTCGAGTGCGGTGTTCATGGCTATGACACCCAGTCGGCGGATCACCTCGGGAGAGTTGCTTATCTCGGCGGGACGGAGCACGAGCTTGTCGCGGAAGAAATCAAGATTGTGGGTCACTTCCTCCTCCATGGTGTCGCTCAGGGTGAGCGAGCAGGTTGAGCCGAAGCGGCAACGGCCCTGCTTCATAAGCTCGATCACAGCGTCCTGAATCACCTCGGTATACATGGTGATGGGGGGCAGTTCCTTAGCCTCGCCGAAGCCGTAGAGCACAGCGTTTGCAACATTGCCTACACCGCTCTGAACGGGAAGGAAGCCCTGGGGGATGCGGCCGGCCTTCATCTCGCCGAGGAGGAAATTACATACATTGGCACCGATCTGAAGGCTGGTGTCGTCGAGGGCGGTGAAGCCTTTGATGCCGTCGTAGGAGTTGCTGTCTACCACAGCCACGATCTTCTCCGGATCGATCTTAACGGTAGGGGTGCCTATGCGGTCGCTGGCGGTATAGATGGGGATCTCGCGGCGGTAAGGGGGATCCTGAGGAACATAGATATCGTGGAATCCGTAGAGCTCGCGCGGGAACGAGGCGTTGCGCTCCAGGATGACATGCTTGGCAAGCCTGACGTAGGTAGGCACATTGCCTACACCCATTCCGAGCACCACTTCGCCATTGTCGGCTACATCGGCAACCTCGATGATGGCCCAGTCGATCTCGCCGTATGTGTTGTAACGCACCTTCTGGGCGAGCTCGCTCAGATGGAGGTCGAAGTAGTGGCAGTCGTGGGAGTTGATGCGCTTGCGCAGATCGGGAGTGTTCTGATAGGGGGTACGCTTGCCGATGGCGTTGGCGCGTGCCAGCGCTCCGTCGGCCCAGTTATTGGTCGAGGCACCGGTAAAGATATTGATCTTGTAGTCCTGACCCTCGGCATGAAGTTTTTCTGCGCGGCGGGCAATTGCTTCGGGCACTACTTTAGGCGAACCCGATGCAGTAAAACCTGAGAAACCCACATTGGCGTCATGAGGGATGAGCGCAGCGGCCTCGTCGGCCGTCATTTTGGTAAAAGACATAGTCGGTTGGAGGGTATAGATTGATTAGTTTGATGCAGTCTTACACCGGGGCGCCATTTTTTCGTGATGCCGATAGCCGGAATAATTCACATCTTTTGTAATTTTGCGCAAATTTAATCTTTATTTTACAGAGCGCAAACCTTTTTATGCGCTATCTGTCAACTTTTGTGCAATGAAGCCCAATTTTTTTGATCGTTCACTATATATCGAGACTTTCGGATGCCAGATGAATGTGGCAGACTCGGAAGTCATAGCTGCTGTTCTCGCTCAGGCCGGCTATCACACTGTCGACTCCGTTGACCGGGCCGATGCCGTGATACTCAACACCTGCTCGATCCGCGACGCTGCCGAGCGCCGCGTCATGGCCCGCATCGCCGAGCTGCGCGCTCTCAAGCGCAACCGGGCCGGAAGGCCCATCATCGGCGTGGTGGGTTGCATGGCCGAGCGCCTCGGTCCCGGACTGGCCGAGAAATACGGCGTAGATCTCGTGGCCGGCCCCGACGCCTATCTCGATCTCCCCGCCCTCATGGCCTCTGCCGAGGCGGGGGTGGCCGCCGTCAATGTGGATCTGTCCACTACCGAGACTTATGCCGACGTGATCCCGGCGCGCCTCGGGGCGCAGCGCATATCCGGATTTGTCTCCATCATGAGGGGATGCAACAATTTCTGCTCCTACTGCATTGTGCCCTACACCCGTGGCCGCGAGCGTTCGCGCTCTCCGCGCTCCATCCTTGCCGAAGCCATCGATCTGCGCGACCGTGGCTTCAAGGAGGTGACCCTCCTCGGCCAGAATGTCAACTCCTACCGCTTCGAAGGATCGAGCGACGAAGCTCCCATGACCTTTCCCGACCTGCTCCTCGCCGTGGCCGACGCGGTGCCGGAGATGAGGGTGCGCTTCACCACCTCGCATCCGCGCGATATGGACGACGCCACACTCCACGCCATAGCCGCGCGCCCCAATCTGTGCAACCATATCCATCTGCCGGTGCAGAGCGGATCCGACTCAGTGCTCAAGGCCATGAACCGCCACTACACACGCGCCGACTACATGCGCCGCATCGAGGCGATACGCACCATACTCCCCGGCGCGGGACTGTCCACCGATCTGTTCGTAGGATTTCACGGAGAGACCGACGAGGACTTCCGCGCATCGCTGTCGCTCATGCGTGAAGCCGCCTTCGACTCAGCCTTCATGTTCAAATATTCGGAGCGTCCCGGCACATTTGCGTCGCGCAATCTCCCCGACAACATCCCCGACGATGTGAAGACCGCCCGCCTCAACGAGATGATCGCTCTGCAGGGTGAGCTGTCGCTCGAATCCAACCGCGCCGACATAGGTCGCGAGATGGAGATCCTGATCGAAGCTCCGGCCAAACGCGACCCCAAGGGACAACTGATCGGCCGCACGGCGACAAACAAGGCCGTAGTCTTGCCGCGTCTCGACACCCGCCGTCCCGGCGATCTCGTCAACGCCAAGATCATTTCCGCCACCCAGGCCACCCTATTTGCCGAGTGAGCGCCACGGGGCGCTCCTCAGCTATGCCAGAGACGCAGCAGATGGCGCCGTATGGTCGCTATATTGGCCGCCGTGACAATACCGGCAAAAGCGACGGCCACCGCCAATGGGGGCACGACTGACGCTCCCCCGAGATCGAGCTCGGCCAGCAGAGGGCGCCACACCGTCCGGGCCACCAGCATGACGGCCACGGCCACACAGGCCACACAACCATTGACAATCGCCACCAGACGCTCGAGCGGACGCCCTACATCGCGCGGCGAGTAACCGAGCAGGATGAGCCGCGTCAGGCGGCTGCGGCTCTTCTGGAGGATCAGGTAGATGCTGAGAAACAGGATGGCAATGGCCATGACGCAGATGATAGCGCCCACCACGCTCACCACCCCTCCCGCAATGGCCGAGAAACGCGCTATGCGCCCGCTCCCGGCATCGGTGCGGTCAGATGAGCTCTCTATATCATGATCGGCCAGATAGCGGTCCATATCGGCCGCGAGCCGCGGATCGCTCTCTATGATCAGACGGCTCGGAGGCAGGGCGGCCTCGCCGGGTGCGAAACGCTGATTGGCCCAGTCCATGAAGCTCTGGGGCACCGCAACCGTGTTGAGACGCGAGGAGAAGCCTACGATACCTCCGCTGAGCGTGGCCCGGCGCCCGTCGGGGCCCGAAAGCCCGAAGGTGATAGGCACGGTGCTCACCACGGCCTCGCTGAGCTGCGGCAGCCCCTGGGGCGCTGCAAACCCGAAATTATACAGCGCCAGATACTCCTTGCTGATGATGACGGGAATAAAGGGGTTGGCCGGATCAAATGACCAGTCGCGCGGACGGATATCGAAAAACTCATCGGGGATCGACTCCATGAAAAGATAGCTCGACATGCCGCGGCCGCCGAGCTCAATGACTGCATTGACCGTGAAGCGCGACGATGTGAACTCGCCCACCCGCCGGGCCCAGGGCTGGCGGCGTATGTCGGCTATCTCCTCGGGCGTGAAGGCGGCCGGAGTCAGCCCTATCCCCTCCACCTCCTTGCTTATCACCTCAAACGATGGGGAGAAATACGGATCGGCCTCAGCCGAGGTGCCGAGGGTTGTAGTGGCATCGGTATAGAACATCAGCGCCGTGAGCACGATGGCGAGACCCACCATATTGGCCACGCCATAGCCCGCGAGCTGCCACACGGATATGTTGCGGCGCAGCAGCTGCCACACCGGAGCCTGAAGTGCAGGAGAAGGTGATGAAGATGACCGGGATTGATTCATAATCTGATGACGCTTACCCCCGGCAGGAGCAGACTGTGACCCACCGAGGTTGTGATTATTCCGGCTCCGAGCCGGGTGGCTTCCTCGTCAAATATCGCCGCCACCTCGCGGTTGCGGCGCTCATCGAGATGACTCACCGGCTCGTCGAGCAAAAGGAAGTCAAACGGCTGGCACACGGCCCTGATGGCCGCCACCCGCTGCTGCTGTCCGATCGAAAGACGGCCCGCGAGCGTGTCGGCCTTGTCGGCGATCCCGAGGCGCGACAGCAGATCCATCACCTCGGCGTCGCTCTTATGCCCGGTAAGGCTGTTTTTGAGCCGGATGTTTTCCATCACCGTCAACTCGCCAAAGAGGCGCAGCTCCTGAGGCAGCAGGGCCAGCGAGCGGCGCCGCAGCCCACACATCTCCCTGATCGAGACAGTGCGCAGGTCTTGTGAGTCAAAAAGGATCGACCCCTTATAGTCGGTGCGGTTGCCGTAGATGAAGCTGAGCAGGCTGCTCTTGCCGCCTCCGCTCTCAGCCTCGATGCTCACCCGGCAGCCGCGCTGAAACACGACCTCAGGCCGCAGCCACACCTCTGATCTGCGTATGGCCGGCTCATCCTGCATCCCGTCAAACACCTTTGGGAGCAGATCGCGGAGCGTTATGCGCTGAATCATTTTCTGTAAAGATTTCTGTTTTGAAAAGAGCCCCGGCGCGACGTTGCGCCGGGGCTGCTTCCTTCATTTATGCAAGCTGTAGTGGAAGGAATGTCTGATAGAGCAGGGTTTCAGCCTACGCTTACTTGCCCAGATGCTCGTACTGGAGAGTCAGGGTGGGCTGATCGCATACCTCGGCGGGGCCGAAATACTGGATCGGGCCGGGGAAGACATAGCTGGTGTTGATGGCCCAGTCGTCGCGCTTGGCGGCGAAGCGGCGGAACGGGGTACCGTCGAGACGGACAAGCGCCTTCTGGATCACGGGCTTCATCTCGCCGTGGCGACGCTCCATGTTGAACATCATCGTGATGGGTATGCCGCCGGCGAGCCACTGAACGGAGGGACGGGTGAGATTGCGGAGGCTCGACATGTAGCCGGTCACACCTGCAGCGATGAGGCAGGCTGCGTTATAGCCGAGGGCATAGCAATAGTCGGCGTCGAAGTTGGAGGGAGCGGCGCAGCGGCCTTCGTAGCCGAAGAAGTGGTGGAGAGCCGAGAACTTGCCGGTGTAGACACCTTCGGCGCGCAGCTCTTCGAGGCGTGTTGCCACCATCTCGGAGAGGAGCTTCTCAGTCTCGATGAGCGATACCTGTACGTTGCCGTGGGGGTCGCGGTCGAGAGTGAGCTGACGGGCAACACCTGCGGGGAGCGACGAGTAGACGCGCGAATTTGCCTCGGAGAGCTCGTCGACAACGAAGCGGCGCTGCTCCTCGGGAGTCATTGCTGCGAAGCCGGGAGTGCGTGCAAGCAGATCGTTGAGCTCGGCGATGAGGCTCTTCATG
>CAYWWE010000061.1:0-13989 GCA_964461785.1 uncultured Bacteroides sp. | reverse complement strand
CAGCCGACGGCTACAACGCCATCCAGATCATGGCCATTCAGGAACATCCCTACTACGGATCGTTCGGCTACCATGTGAGCAACTTTTTCGCGGCCTCATCGCGCTTCGGCACTCCCGACGAGCTCAAGAGCCTCATCGACCGCGCCCACGAGCTCGGCATCGCCGTGATCATGGACATTGTCCACTCCCACGCTGTCAAGAACGAAAACGAGGGACTGGGCCGACTCGACGGCACGCCCGACTTATATTTCTACGGCGATGACCGACGCGAACATCCGGCATGGGACTCGCTCTGCTTCGACTATGGCAAGAACGAGGTGATCCACTTCCTGCTCTCCAACTGCAAATACTGGATGGAGGAATACCGCTTTGACGGATTCCGCTTTGACGGCGTGACCTCGATGCTATATTATAACCACGGCCTCGGACAAGACTTCGGGTCGTATGGCGATTACTACAACGGCAATCAGAACACCGACGCAATAACCTATCTCACCCTTGCCAACAAGATGATCCACAAGATCAACTCTTCGGCCATAACCATTGCCGAGGAGATGAGCGGAATGCCCGGACTTGCCCTCCCGGTCAAGGATGGCGGTATAGGCTTCGACTACCGCATGGCGATGGGCATCCCCGACTACTGGATAAAGACCCTTAAGGAGAAGAAAGACGAGGACTGGCATCCCACATCAATATTCTGGGAGCTGACCAACCGCCGCGCCGACGAAAAGACCATCTCATACGTCGAGAGCCACGATCAGGCTCTGGTGGGCGACAAGACCGTCATCTTCCGTCTGATCGACAAGGAGATGTACTGGCACATGATGGTCAATGACGATGATGCCACCGTGGCCCGCGGCATAGCCCTCCACAAGATGATACGCCTCGTGACGGCATCGACCATCAACGGCGGCTATCTCAACTTCATGGGCAACGAGTGGGGACATCCGGAGTGGATCGACTTCCCCCGCGAGGGCAATGGCTGGAGCTACAAGTATGCCCGGCGCCAGTGGAATCTCGTTGACAGTCCCGATCTGAAATATAAGTTCCTCAACGCATTTGACAATGCCATGATCGAACTGATAAGCGGGGTCTATAACTTCCAGGCTCTCCCGGTAGACAAGCTCTGGGAGAAGGACGACGATCAGGTGCTGGCCTACCGGCGCGGCAATCTGGTGTTTGTGTTCAACTTCAATCCCACCCAGTCGTTTTCGGGCTACGGTATCCTCACGCCTCCGGGCGAATATGAGTGCGTGCTGTCGACGGACAATCCCTCATTCGGGGGCTGGGGCAATGTGGATGAAAGTGTGACTCACCTCACACAGCCCGATCCGCTCTACACCCCCCACGGAGTGGCATGGCTCAAACTGTATCTGCCGGCCCGGTCGGCTCAGGTTTTCCGCATGAAGCCGCGTCGCCCCGGCCGCCCGAAGAAGAGCAAGTAATCCTGCATGAATGGAATTGATCCCGGACTGCCCGCGAGAAGGCAATCCGGGATTTTTTATTCTCCCCAAGGCGGGTTGTGATGTATTTTTGACGCAAAAATATGTTTTACAGCATAATTTTTCATCAATTTTCTTGCATATATCATAACCTTGACCTAATTTTGCACCGTGTTTTTCATGGTATTAGATTCAAAGGTTAAAGAGATTGGCAGTCGTGAGACTTCCAATCTTTAATTTTTTTAAGTCATAATCTTTTGTTACTTTTGGATTTTCATTCCTTACCAACCTTACTACGCATGAAAAAACTACTGTTTACCATAGCATTGGCACTGGCAGCGACCGTCCAGGCAAGTGCCGATCTCCCGTTCCGCCAGCACAGATTTGATTCGTTCAAAGCCGTTCCCGTCAACGATCAGTCAATCGTCTTCATGGGCAATTCCATAACCAATATGCACGAATGGCGCGAAGCATTCGGCAACGATCCGCGCATCGTCAACCGCGGCAACTCGGGAGCGGTGTCGCAGGAGGTGCTCGACAATATCGGCACAGTGCTGGCCGGTAAACCCGCCAAAATGTTCATACTGATCGGAACGAACGATCTCGGGTCTCCCGCGCCCGAGGTGCCCGCGGCTGTTGCATCCAACATCCGCAAGATGATAGACCGCGTGCAGCAGGAGAGCCCGTCGACCCAGCTTTACATCCAGAGCATCCTCCCGTCAACCTCGGGAGCACGCACGCCCGAACGCATTGCCCAGACCAATGAGCTGATAAAGAAGGAATGTGAAGCGACCGGAGTGAGATACGTCGATCTGTCGGAACTGCTCGCCGATCTGCCCTCTGACCATAGCCTCTCTTACGATCACCTTCACCTCACGGCCAAGGCCTACACAAAATGGTGCAACGCCATTGCTCCACTGGTAGGAGCGGAGTGTACATACCCCGACACCGCCACGGCAACCTATTCCGACCTCGGACTCGACAACTCATTCGGAATGCGTGTGACCCAGTGGAGCGCCGATGAGGTGAAGCCCACCGATATACTCATTATCGGCGATGAGATGATCCACGGCGGCGAATGGCATGAGCTGCTCGGCAATCCGGATGTGAAAAACCGCGGCACCAACTGGGGCTACGGCGGACTGTCGCTCGAGAAGTGGAAGGAGGCTGTACCGGCTCTGTTGCAGGACAATCCCGATCGGAAAGCGGCTCCAAAGCAGATATTTGTGTATGCCGGAGTTCAACCCGCCTACAATGGAACGGAGATTGATGCCCTCACGGAGCAATATGCCGACTTCATTGCGGCACTAAGGGCAGCGGCTCCCTCGGCCGAGATCAATCTCCTCTCGCTCATTCCCCGCAAAGAGAGTGAGCTCAACGAGACGCGCACTATCCCCGTCAACGAAGCCATCAAAGCGCTTGCCGACGCTACCGAGGGGGTCAACTACATCGACATCTACACTCCCCTCACGGTCGAAGACAATATTCTTGTGGCTGATCCCACCTGCATAACAGATAATTACCTCTATGGCCGCGGTTACAACCGCGTGGCTCAGATTCTGGCACCCCTCACAGGAGGCAAGGCTCTCGCTCCCGCAGAATTCGAGGAGTTTTACTCCCTGGTATCGGGCAGCAAGGGATCTGACGAATAAGATCTTACTGATTAACCCTAAGGCCGTCGGCAGCTTCCTCGCCGGCGGCCATTCTTTTTATCGAACGGAGCTGCCACCAGAGCAGAAGGGCGGAGACAATGGTGGCGAATGTGTCGGAAATCGGGAAGGCGGCCCACACACCATTGAGCTTCATCAGCGGCGGCAGGAAGTAGAGCAGGGGGATAAGGAATATGACCTGACGCGAGAGGCTGAGGATGATTGACTTACCGGCAAACCCGATAGACTGGAAGAAGTTTGTGGCAACGATCTGGAACCCGACCTGCCAGAAGGCGAGCATGGCTATCGAGAAGGCCTGAGCCGTGTGGTCGATAAGCACTTGATCAGTGGTGAACGCACGGGCAATAAGGCGCGGGAAGAGCAGGCCAACAATGGCTCCGAGCGTCACTATCACGGTAGCGCATCCCATAGTGAGCCAAAGGGCGTGGCGAAGACGTCCGTATTGCTTCGCGCCATAGTTGAAACCCACGATAGGCTGCATGCCCTGACAGATGCCGATTACAACCATACAGAGCAGTGAGGTGTAGGTCGAGAAGATGCCGGCGGCTGCAACAGCAAGATCAGAGCCGTAATTGACCAGCGCGCGATTGATGAGCACATTTATGGCCGACCCGGCAAAGTTGACAAGCGACGGCGCGGCACCGATCGACACTATCCCTACCACGGCAGACAAGCGCAACCCATATATCCCCTTCCGGAATCTCAGGGGTGTGCGCCTATTGCAGAAGTGCAGAAGGACGAACACGGCCGAGGAGGCCATGGCGATGTCGGTGGCGATCGCGGCGCCCTTGATGCCCATACCCAGGCCGAAAATGAATATCGGATCAAGAGCCACATTGACGGCTGCACCGATTATCATGGTTATCATCGCTTTGACAGGATAGCCCGAAGCGCGCATGATGTTGCACAGTCCGAAGGCAATGTTGGTGAGCAGTAGGCCGGGGAGCTGATAGAGGATCAGGTCGTGGGCATACGGGAGGGTTGTGGGGCTCGCTCCGAATGCCATAAGCATCGGATCGAGAATGGCTGCGAAGATGCTGATATATATGATGCCAATGATCAACGTGAGGGTGAGCGCGTTGCCGAGCACGCGTTCGGCTCCTTCGTGATTGCCGGCACCCAGGAGGATGGACACACGCGCCGACGCTCCGGCACCTACAAGCACTCCGAGCGCCGTGGCTATATTCAGGACCGGAAACGTGATGGCAAGTCCGGCTATTGCCTCGGCTCCGGCCCCCTGCCCTATGAATATACGGTCAACAACATTGTAGAGCGACATCACGAGCATACCGGTCACGGCCGGAATACTGTATGTCCACAACAAGCGGCCTATCTTACCGGTCGCAAGGGCGTGCAGTCGTTCATTATCTGGCATCAGCAGAATCTTTTCAGTAATTACTGTGGCGTGAGGAGCCTGTGCTGCCTCATCAGCTCCTGAGCGTGGGCGAAATCAGTTGGCGACCCGATGTCGATCCATACTCCCGAGATAGGATAATAACCCACACGGCGGCCATCGGCAATGGCACGCTCTATCAGATCGGTGGCGTCGGTATGCTCCCCTTCAGGCAGCGAGGCAAGCAGATCGTTGGCTATCATATAGATGCCGGCATTGGCATAGTAGGCGTATGTAGGCTTCTCCTCAAGAGCCGTGACGCGTGTTGAATCAGATGGCGAAGTGGTCAGAATAGCATACGGCACGGCTACATTGTAGGGAATGGCGGCAATGGTTATGGCATTACCCTCGTCGCGATGATGGATGTAGAGATCTTCGAGCGAGAGAGTGGTGAGGATGTCAGCATTCATAACCAGTGTATCTCCTCCGGGCTCATGATCCATGAGCGAGGCGGCTCCGAGGGTGCCGAGCGGCGCGGGCTCCCCGACACACTCTATCTCGGCGCGGGATTGGCGCCGCGCGAAATGGTCGCGGATGCTGTCGGCCATATAATTGACGGCAACGCGGATCTTCCGTATCCCGGCCCTCTCGATGGCCTCGATGTTATAATCAATGATAGCCTTGCCGTCGATAGTCAGCAACGGTTTGGGAGTAGTAAGGGTCAACGGGCGCAGCCGCTCCCCTTTTCCGCCCGCCATGAGGATGGCTGAAACCGGAAGCCGGGTGGTAGTGACCGACATATCGATTATGCCTGAGATGGTGCCGTCGGGGTTCAACTCGGGTACGAGACGTATCCCGGCCGCACGCCACCGCCTGAGAGCATCGAGGTCGGGTGCGTCGGAATGAATCGCTCTGAACTCACGGAATGCCACACGTCCGACGCTGTCGTCAAGACCGACACCCGCGAGCAGACCGCGCCTTATGTCGCCATCGGTAAGAGTGCCGAGCAAGCGTCCGGAATCCTCAGTCACAAAGAGGGTCATGACGCCCCCCGACAGCTCGTTGAGCTTGGCAAGAGCATCCCGGATGGTGGCTCGGGAGCCGATTATATGCTTATCAGTCAGATCCATCGTAAAATCTCTTTATTTTCAGCGACTCAAGCGGCACTGTTGCAATCGCTTCTGTGATAGCGTCGAGAGTGTCGGGCTTGTAATAGGGATTTTCGGCGAGACGGGCGCGCTCCTGTCCCACGGGACTCAGCGCCAGACTTATTGCTCCGGCGATAGCTTCGGCAGACTCCTCACAGTGTATCACCGAGTTGCCTGCTGTACGGCCACGCTGACGGATGCCGATGTCGACCGTCGGGATATGAAACGACGGCACCTCGACAATGCCGCTGGAGCTGTTTCCCACCACGGCACCCATTCGCGACAGCGCAGCGTGATAACGGCGGCGTCCGAGGCTGCGGACCACCTTCACCCTATCGCAGTGAGTAGCGCCATAGGCCTCTATGAGCCGGATAATCTCGGTTGAGCCCGCGTCATTGTTAGGATATGTGATGACAACCTTCCGGTCGGGAAAGCAGTCGAGAGCATCGAGCATGGCTCTGCAACCCTCGGCAGGCGAAAGATCGGAGAGGGTGACGGGATGATATGTGACCATGAGCGACCCTTGCGGGATCTCGAATCCGTCGAGGCTCGCCACGAGCTCATCATACGGCATCGGATCGCGCATCACCACTATAGAGTCTACTCCTATAGCGCCGGTATTGATCACCCGCCCGGGATCTTCGCCCATACGGATCACTCGCTGACGATACTGCTCGGTAGCGGTGAGATGGAGCGACGAGAGCTTGGTTATGGCATGGCGGATTGAGTCGTCGACCGCTCCCTCGGATATCTCGCCGCCCGCTATGTGGACAACCGGGACACGCATGAGCGCCGCTGCAGTAGCGATGCCGAGCATCTCGAAGCGATCGCCCAGAACCACGAGCAGGTCAGGCCCAAGGCGCTGCAACACACCGGCCATGCCGGCAGTGGCTCTCGCCGTGGCTACCGCCCTACCCTCGGGAGTGTCGGGCAGCCCATCGGTGATCGAGAAGGACTCGGCTATCTCAAATCCGTCGGCAATGATCTCGGAGGCTGTAGCGCCATAGCGGGGATCGATATGCATGTTGGTCGCCACGATCGACACCTCAGTGTCATCGCGCAAGGCGAGGGAGCGAGCGATCGGACTCAGAAGACCCCAATCGGCCCGGGTCCCGGTGGCGACAGCAATCTTTCTCACCGCCGGAGTGTTGTCAGCAGTTATAGAACTGTGTGAACGCGCGGATTATCGAGTCGTGGTCGGCAACCGAACCGGTCTCCCTGACGGAGTGCATGGCCCAGATGGCGGCGCCCATGTCGACACCGCGCAGGTCGATCTGCGAGGTCAGTATATTGCCGAGGGTGGATCCTCCGGCCACATCGCTGTGGTTAACGAAATACTGCACAGGCACCTCGGCCTGCTCGCAGATGGTGCGGAACACTGCTGCTGAATCGGCATCGGTCATATACTTGCAGTTGGCGTTGATCTTGATGATCGGGCCACCGCCGACGGTGGGATGATTTGTGGGATCCTGCTTCTCGGGGTAATTGGGGTGAAGGGCATGACCGTTGTCGGCTGAGATCATGAAGGAATTGTCGATCGAGCGCAGATAGTCCTCCTCGTTGGCTCCGAAAGCAGTGGTTGCAATGCGGCGGAGGATATGGTCGAGTACAGGCGAGGCAGCGCCCTGCTTGGTGCCGGAACCGGTCTCCTCATTATCAAAGATGGCGGCCACGCGGGTCATGGCCATATCGTCGCTCTCAAGAAGAGCGGTCACAGCGGCATGGGCCATCATGAGATCGTCAAGACGGCCAGCCGAGATAAACTCGTTGTTGAGGCCGAGGCGGCAGGCCGGGGTAGTGTCGTAGAGCGAGAGGTCGAAGTCAAGAATCTCACCGGGCTCCACATCGAGTTCCTGGGCCACGAGATTGAGCAGCAGATTGTCGCGCTCCAGAGTTGAATTGACAATACCTATGACAGGCAGCATATCCTTCTGCTTGGAGAGGGGATTGCCGTCGTTGACCGCGCGGTTGAAATGGATGGCCAGATGAGGGATGGTAAGAAGGGGACGGCGGAAGTTGACCGTGCGTGCATTAGGGCGCAGAGGATTGTTGCTGCGGAGGATGACACGTCCGGCGATTGACAGCGGACGGTCAAACCATGTGTAGAGGATCGGGCCGCCGTAGACCTCGGTGTTGAGCTTCACGATGTTGCCGTCCGACATCATCTCGGCATGAGGCTTGATGCGGAAACCGGGTGAGTCGCTGTGGGCCGAGATGATCTTGAAACCTGAAGTGGGCTCTCCGGTGCCGACTACAAAAGCAAACACCGCCGAACCGTTTTTGACAACGAAATATTTGCCACCGGGCAGAAGCTCCCAGGGATCTGAAGGATCCAGACGCGAGAAACCGGCCTGTTCGAGCATGTTGATAATGGTGTCGGCGGCAAGGAAATTGACCGGGCTCTCATTGAGAAAGTCGATGAGGGAGTCGATGTAGGGATATTCTGTCATGGTAATGGTGGATGATGTTTTTATGGTATCTGTCAGTCGGCTGACGGTGAGAAATAACGGATGTTGTTGAGCGCACGGAGCAGGTTGCAAGCGATGCGGCTCCAGTAATGCTCGAAATCTTCCTTAGCTGCCTCAAGAGCCGATGCGACGCGCTCCTCGGGAGCCTCGCGCACTGTCTCGATGAAGTTATACAGACTCTGGAACATATCTGCGAGACCCTCCGAGACCGAGGCTGAGATCGGTGTCTCGCTATATCGCATATCTTCTTCAAACACTTCGAGATACACATCTTCTTCGCCCAGAAGCCCTTCTACAGCCCTGCGCACCGAATCATAATATTCCTCCTCGAGGATATTATCGATGCCAAAGTCATCATCAGGAAAATCAGAGAAATCTGAGATCCCGGAGCACTCGGAGCACTCGGAGCACTCCGACTCGTCGTCGTGATGGTGATGATGATGGTGGTGGTGAGAGTCGGGACGGAGATCAGTAGCCGCGATGTAAAGACGCGGAATGTAGTTGATCATCGAAGCTACAAACTCAGCGCGTGTCGTGGCGTTGCTGCCGGTTGCCACGCCCTCGAGAGTAGAACAGAATTCATTGCAGAGAGCAATGAAAGCAAGCGCATTAGGTTGCATGAGCGGTGAAGATGAGTCTAACGGGTTCAGAAATAGTAGCCCAGCCTGATGGTCCAGGCATTGCAGCGTGCGGAAAAATCCGAGAGGATCTTTGCCTTGGTGATGTAAGTCATTCCGAACGAATAACCGGCCTTAAGCTGCCAGCGCTCGAAAAACTCGCCGCCGATGCCACATTCGAGAGCCACGTCGCCCCCGGCAAAAGTCATGGCGTCGATGTGGGAGTGGGCCAGATCGAACGAGAAGGTAGGGCCTCCGTAGATTATCGGGGCAATCTTCTCCTCAAATCCGCCAAGACGCTGCCATTTCAGCTTGAGATGAAGAGGAATGGTGAGAGTGTGGAGATTAAGTTTCTCGACACCGTAGCCCTGAGAGGACCATATCTCACGCTCGCCCATGTGGAGTTTTGATCCACGCATCTGATAAAACAGGCCGAGATCAACACCGATACCGATGCCGGGAAACATCATCTCGCCGGCGATGCCCCCGAGAGGGCCCACCTGTGAGTTGATAGTCATCAGATCCTGCTTGAATTTGAGCGTATTGAAGTTGACACCGGCCATAGGGCCATAACGGAACTGTGCGGAAGCCTCGGGGGCGCCGGAGAGAGAGGCAATCACCACTACGATGACAGCCGCGAGGGAGGTAAGGATGCGTCGCATGTACTACTTGCTGTTGTTTACGCCACAAAGTTAATCATTTATTTGCCACTCGCCGCCATCCCTGCCCCAAAAACTCACTTCACCCAGAAAGACGAACGGGCCGGACATCGCAATGACATCCGGCCCATCCGTCTGTTGAGACAAGCGTGAGCTATTTACGGAGCGGCGTTTACTCTACGTCGCGGGGTATGGCAACCAACTTCAGGTTGCAGCCACGGACATAGTCGATGATAGCCTCGCGGATGCGCGAAGGCTGAAGATCGGCCTCGATCCTGCGCAGGGCATTGAACACCGAGGTGCCGGTCTGATAGATATGGCGGTAGGCCTTGGCTATGTCGTCGATCTCCGCATCGGTATATCCACCCTTGCGGAGCACGATGGCATTGACCCCGAAATAAGCTGCGGGATTATGAGCCATGATCACGAAGGGGGGAACATTGCCTGATATGCGGCAACCGCCTTTGATGAGGGTCCATGCTCCGAGATTGGAACGCTCGTGGAGGATGACTCCCGACGAGAGGATGGAGCACACACCGACTTTGGCGTCGCCGGCTATGGTGACACGGTTGCCTATCACACAATGATCGGCGATCTCCGTGTCGTGGCCTATATGGCTCTCGGCCATGATGAATGACTCCGAGCCGATACGGGTGCCACCATTCCCGGATATGCCCCTGTTGATGATCACATGCTCGCGGATCACATTATTGTCGCCGATATAGCAATAGGTCTTCTCGCCTTTCCAGCGGAAGTCCTGCGGATCGGCGCCAATGATGCTACCCTGATAGATTTTGTTGTTGCTGCCGATACGGGTGCCTCGGATAATGCTTGTATATGACATTATCTCGGTTCCCTCACCGATCTCCACATCTGCGTCGATAAAGGCAAATGGCTGGATGGTGACATTGTCGGCTATCCTTGCCGACGGGTCGACGTGGGCGAGAGGCGATATGTTTTTTGCCATGATAATGAGATTTTAGGTCAAAGGATTATTTTGGATGACCGGTCAGCGGCCACCACCGAGACTCTGATAGAGGTTGATGAGGGCACGGGAACGAGTGAGATCGCAGGCAAGAGCATTCATCTGAGCTCCGAGAAGGCTCTGCTGGGCTGTCAGCACTTCCAGATAGGTGGTGTTGTAGCCGCCGAGCTTGAGAAGAGTCTGAGTGATCTCCACGCTCTTCTCGAGATTAGCAACCTGATTCTTTAGATAGATGCTCTTCTCAGTGGCCTTGGCGTATGTGGTCATGGCGTTGCTCACCTCAGCCGATGCAGACAGGAGGGTGTTCTCGAAGGTGTTCATCGCCTGTTCCTGACGCGCCTTGGCGGCCTTGAGATTAGCGATATTCATGCCTCTGGAGAAGAGCGGAGCAGTGAGCTGACCAGCGAGCTGGATAAACCACTTGCCGGGATTGACGATGGCCGACCCGAGGAGATTGGTGAAGCCACCGTTTGACGAAATGGCCAGCGAGGGATAGAAAGCAGCGCGGGCACCGGCCGTAGTGTAGTATGCGGCAGCCAGAGAATACTCGGCGGCTCTCACGTCGGGACGCGAAGCAAGCTCACGCATGGGGATAGCATCGCGCGAGAGCGAGGGCACATCGAGCACGGGGCTCTCGCCGGTGGTCCATTCCTGAGGTGTAACGCCGAGGAGAAGGCTCATGGTGTTGTTGAGCTCATCGAGCTGTGCCTCCGAATCGGTGATAGAGGCAAGTATGCTCATATACTGTGCCTGACTCTGCACAACAGCGGCCTCTGTGGCTGCTCCGGCCTCCTTCAGATCCTTCATGGTCTGAACGGTCTGGGCCCACATCACTGAGGTCTCGCGCTGGAGGGCAAGCGTGCGCTGCATGGTGGCCAGTGCATAATATGTGTTGGCCACACCCGAGATGATCTGAGAGCGGGCAGCCTGCTCATATTCCTTGCTCATCTGATATGATGCTCCGGCCGCACGCTTGGCGTTGAGGGTCTTGCCGAAGACGTCGATCTCCCAGCTCACAGCCATCGGGATCTGATATGTCCAGGTCATGGGACTGTGGTCATACGAGGCTCCCGCACCGTTGGGGGTCAGCGCCACCGACGGGAGATAGTTGAGTTTTGCGCCGAGCAACTGGGCATGTGCGATATCGACATTGAGCTTGGCGTTGGCCAGATCCTTGTTATTGCTCAGGGCCTGATAGATGAGGTCGACAAGGACAGGGTCGGTAAACACCTCCTGCCAGCGCAGGTTGCCGAATGAAGCTGTGTCGGCCTCGGCATCGCGGGCCTTGACATACTCCTCGGTCAGAGCCGTGTCGGAGGGCATCTTGAATCTGGAGTAGATGTTGCAGCTCCCGAGTGTGGCAGCCGCAACAGCGGCCACCAGCGGGAGGATGATATATTTACGCATTATCATTGTTTCGAAAGAAAAGGGAGGGATTAACGTGAGTATTGCTCGATCTCGCTCTCGATGCCCTCATTGTCGGTGTCGGCCCACTTGAGAGGAGTGATCTTCTCCTGCAGGAACTGGAAGACGACAAAGAGCGCGGGAACTACAAATATCTGGCAGATCATACCGATAAGCATACCGCCGACCGAACCGGCACCGAGGGCGCGGTTGCCGTTGGCACCTACACCGTGGGCAAACATCATCGGGAGAAGACCGATAATGAGCGCGAGCGAGGTCATGAGGATCGGGCGCAGACGGGCAACGGCACCGTTGACGGCGGCATTGTAGATCGACATTCCGGTGCGCCGGCGTTCGAGGGCAAACTCAACGATAAGGATGGCATTCTTGGCCAGAAGACCGATAAGCATGATCAGCGCGATCTGAAGGTAGATCGAGTTGGAAATGCCTCCGAGGCGGGCGAAGATGAAGGTGCCCATGAGGCCGAACGGTATGGAGAGGATAACCGCCAGAGGCAGGGCATAGCTTTCGTACTGAGCCGAGAGAAGAAGGTAGACAAAGAGCAGGCAGAGGCCGAAGATGACGGCTGTGGTGGATCCGGCGCCGGTGGAAGCCTCCTCACGGGTCATGCCGGCATATTCGTAACCGTAGCCCTGAGGCAGAGTCTGGTTGGCCACGCGCTGGATGCAAGCGAGTGCGTCGCCCGACGAGTAGCCAGGAGCGGGGCTACCTGAAACCGAGATGCTCTGGAACATATTGAAACGGTTAAGGAGGTCAGGACCGTAGACACGCTTGAGGGTGACGAAATTGGAGATGGATGCCATCTCATTGCCGTTGCGCACCTTGATGGAGTTGAGGGTCTCGGGGCTGACGCGGGCGTCAGGCGAAGCCTGCATCATGACGCGGTAGAGCTTGCCGAAGCGGTTGAAGTTGGACACATACATACCGCCATAGTAGCCCTGAAGGGTGGAGAGGATGGTCTGGGGACTCAGGCCGGCCTGCTTTGCCTTGGCTGCGTCGACGTCGACAAGATACTGGGGGAAGGTGGGGTTGAAAGTGGTGTAGGCCATCTGGATCTCTGGCTGCTGGTTGAGGGCGCCAAGGAAAGCCTGAACCACTGCGAAGAACTCGTTGATGTCGCCGCCGGTCTTGTCCTGCATCTTGAGCTCGAAACCGTTTGTGACGGAGTAGCCGGTGATCATAGGCGGAGCGAAGATCATCACGCGTCCGTCCTTGATGAGCTGGCCTGTCAGACCGTAAAGCTGCTGAATGATAGCGTCGGAGCTCTGCGAGGCATCGCGCTCGCTCCAATCCTTGAGCTTGAGGATGAAGGTGCCGTAGGTAGCGCCCTGGCCGGCAAGGAACGAGTAACCGTTGATCATAGTGCGCGACATGACGCCGGGCACTGTGCCGATGATCGAGTCGACCTTGGCAAGCACCTCACCGGTGCGCTCCTGCGACGTGCCCGGGGGCATATCGACCATACAGAACACCGTACCGGTGTCCTCATTGGGCACGAGAGTTGACGGGGTGGTGTTCATGAGCCATGCAAGCACCGCTACTGCGGCAGCCACCAGGATGAAAGCGGTCACCTTGTGGCGGGTGAGAAGGTTGACACCGTGGCGATAGCCACCGAGCATCTTCTCATATCCCTTCTCAAATGCCTGATGGAAACGCTTGCCGAAGAGGCCCATGAGAGTGACAATACCGATGGCAACGGCGATGATACCGTGGAGGGTGTTGGAGAAGTTGAACCAGCCGAGCACCATGAGCAGGATGGTGACAATGAGGAGGATCAGAGTGATCAGGGGATGGAAGTTCATGCGGAGGCTGCCGAAATAGCGCTTCTTCATCGTGACAGCCGCTTCGCTATAGGCCTTGCCCATACGCTCCTTGAGGGTATCGGCAGGTTCGCCCTCAGCCTTGTGAGGCTTGAGGAACACAGCGCAAAGAGCCGGAGAGAGGGTAAGGGCGTTGATAGCCGAGAAGCCGATGGCGATGGCCATAGTGATACCGAACTGCTGATAGAACACGCCGGTGGTGCCGGGCATGAACGACACAGGGATGAACACGAGCATCATGACGAGGGTGATGGAGACGAGAGCGCCGCCGATCTCGTTCATGGCGTCGATAGCAGCCTTGCGCGAGCTGTTGTAGCCCACGTCGAGCTTGGCGTGGACCGCCTCGACCACCACTATCGCGTCATCCACCACAATCGCGATCGCAAGCACGAGAGCCGAGAGGGTGATGAGGTTGACCGAGA
>CAYWWE010000060.1:0-14100 GCA_964461785.1 uncultured Bacteroides sp. | reverse complement strand
AGGGTACAACGGTTTTCGAGACCGTCCCGATCGACCGCTCCGGCATCTTTCCTTGGGTCGGATCATTTAGCGATGTAAAGATCTCTTTCGTTTTGCTTGGCAAAGTTAGAGTTTTTTTTTGAAATGACCAAATTTTTTTGAGGGTGGAAATGCGATGGGGCGTAAAAAAGCTCTTTATGCTGCGACTGCCGCAGGCGGATGGATGTATTCGCTCTGCGGCAGTCGAGGATATGGCGGAAAGATTGATCGACAATCGAAACGATGTTCAATCGTCGAGTGAGGCTTTTTCCTTGTTGGGATTGCGGAAGTAGAGTTTTTCGTCTACATATTCCTGAGTGGCAATGAGAGTGGGTTTGGGCAGCTTCTCATAGTAGCGTGAGATCTCAATCTGCTCGCGGTTTTCAGTGATCTCCTCAAGGTTGTCGTTGAGAGTAGCAAATTCCTGAAGTTTCTTTTCAAGATCGTGTTTCATCTCGCCTGCAATCTGGTTTGCTCTGCGGGCTATTACGGAGACGGTCTCATAGATATTGCCCGTCTGCTCAGAAAGCTCGATAAGATCGTGGGGTTGGGTATTGAGGGGAGCGTTTGATTTCTTGTAGTCCATATATATCGAAGGGATGACTGTATGTTTTTTTATGCGGTGGTGGGATGATCTTTACGCGATGAGATTATTCCGTTACATAGTTACGGGCAATCTTGGCTATGCGGTCGGCCTCATTGCGGAGAGGGGAGTCGGGATAGTTGTTGACAAATGAATAATACTCGTCAAGCACCTCGCGGAATCGTTCGGCCTTACGCTCGACTATCGATGCTTTGGCTTCCTGATAGCGGCTCTTGAGGATGAGCATTTCGAGATCTTCCTTATATCGGGAGTATGGATAGTTTTTTATAGCGTTTTCGGCCACGATACGGGCGCTCTCATAGTTGTTGTGGGCCATGAAGTAGCCGAGGTTGTAGTAGAGCTGAGCGTTCTGGAGCTGCTTGAGGGTGAGCTTGTCCTGAAGCTCGAAGATGGCGTTCTGGGCAATGTTGACCCTGTCGGAACGGGGGAAATAGTCGATAAATCCCTGAAGCTCCTCGATGGCTTTCATCGTGTCGGATTGATCAAGCTGAGGATCGGGACTCTCGAGATAGTAGCCGTAGCCGGAATAGAATCGTGCGAGCTCGGTGTATTTGCCGCGCGGGTAGCGCTGATAATACTGCTTGAAACAAACTCCGGAGTTGAGATAGTCTTTATTCTCGTAGTAGCTGAGGGCGAGCAGGTAGAGGGCTTCCTCGGCCTGATCGGTGGCCCTGAGCTGCATTGCAATGTCGGAAAGGACGGTTGATGCCTGAACATAGCGTTTTTCATCGAACGCCTTGCGGGCGAATGCAAGTTTGGCCTCGACGTCGTTAGATTTCAGGATGCGCTGGTACTCGGTGCAGCCCGGGAGGGCAACAGCTGCTATGAGTACGATTATGTAGAATTTTAATTTTCTCAAAGCGTGTGAGTTAATGGAATGGAGAGAAAAAAGTTGACAGGGACGCAGATGCGTTCCGGTATTTTTGGCTGTGCAAAGTTAGCAATTAATTGTGAAATACTCGTTGACTCAACCCTTTTTTTAAGAAATCTGAGGCGGAGGAGGGTGGGAGTGAACAGGAAAATGCTTATCTTTGTGTCACCTAAGTTTATGTGGCTCCGAATCATTGAGCTTTCAAAGACCAACCCCATCACCATGAAAAAAACTGTCACATTGATATTTGCGGGCATCGCTATGGCTTTAATGCCTTCGTGCTCAGGAGAGAAATTGTCTAATCCCGCCGGCCCGTCCGATATCATCCCGGTGCCGTCAAACTATTCGGAATCAGCGTCGGCATGGCGTCCGGGTGCTGATGTCACCCTCTCCATCACCGGACTTTCGCGGACCGACAGCCTACGTGTGGCTGCCAGAATTAATTCGGCACTGACACGTCCGGCTACCTCAGCTTCGCCCGAAGATGCCGCGATACGTTTTGAGTGTGAAGCTGACCCAAGTTCGTCTACCTCGCCTGAGGCATATTCCCTTGAGGTGACGCAGCAGGGTGTCAGAGCAACTTCTACCGGCGCAGCAGGACTATTTTATGGTGCTGTGACCCTTGCGGAGATGCTTGAGGCTGGAAAGGGCGAGGTTATCGTGTCGGAGATAGAAGACACGCCACGGCTGGCCTACCGCGGCATGATGCTCGATGTGTCGCGCAACTTCAGGGACACGGCCTTCATCCGCAAGCAGATAGATGCGATGGCGCGTCTGAAGCTCAATAATCTCCATCTCCATCTGACCGATGGAGCAGGATGGCGCATGGAGATCAAACGCTATCCCCGCCTGACAGACTATGCAGCCTGGCGCGATGGCAAGACGTGGAAAGACTGGGTTGCAAATGACAAAAGGTATCTGGAATCAACTGATCCGGGAGCTGAGGGCGGCTATTATACACAAGATGAGCTTCGTGATCTCGTGGCATACGCTGCCGACCGCTACATCAATATCGTGCCGGAGATAGAGATGCCGGGCCATTCGGAGGAGGTGACGGCTGCCTATCCCGAACTTGCGTGTCAGGTTGAGGCTGACTGGTATCCGGACCTGTGCGCCGGCAATGATTCGGTCCTTATCTTTCTCCGGAATGTGCTGACCGAGGTGATGGATGTGTTCCCGTCAAAGAGTATTCATATAGGAGGCGACGAGGCTTCCAAGTCGGCCTGGCGTGAGTGTGCCGTGTGCACGGCAAAGATGCGCAAGGAGGGAATCTCGAGCGTCGACGGACTCCAGAGCTATCTCGTCGGCCAGGTCGAGAGCTTTCTCAATGCTAACGGGCGCGACATGGTAGGCTGGGACGAGATTATGGAGGGTGGCCTGGCTCCCAACGCAACGGTCATGTCGTGGCGCGGCACGGCAGGAGGCGAACGCGCTGCCGCCGACGGTCACCGTGTCATAATGACGCCGGGCCGGTATTGCTATCTTGACGGATATCAGGATGCTCCATCATCACAGCCTGAAGCCATAGGCGGCTATCTCCCGCTCGAACTTGCTTACAGCTATAATCCAACGGAGGGGATAACGGAAGATGCCGCCCCATTTATCTATGGTCTGCAGGGCAACCTTTTTGCTGAATATATCCCTACGGCCGAACATGCCGAGTATATGCTTTATCCCAGGATGTATGCGATAGCCGAGAGGGCATGGAGCCCTGAATCGGTAACGGACTATTCTGATTTCAAGCGTAGGGCTTCATGGCTCGCTTCAGATATGCGCTCCAAGGGATATAACACATTTGATATCGACAATGAGATAGGCAACCGCGAGGAATATAATCTTGACGACCGTCATCTTGCCTACGGAGCGCCGGTAGAATATCTGCTGAAGCCATGGGGGAATTATCCGGCCAACGGCGAACTGACCCTGACTGACGGACGCCACGGAGGATGGAATTACAATGATCAGCGCTGGCAGGCATATATAGGCCGGGGTACAGAGAGGATGGATGTCGTGATCGATCTCGGTGAAGAGAAGGATATCAAATCAGTCGGAGCCGATTTCATGCAGATCTGCGGTCCCGACGTGTGGATGCCGGCTAAAGTCGTGATCTCGGCAGGATCATCGCGTGGTGACATGGAGCAACTCATCAGCATCGACAACAAGGTTGAGCGCGACTCGGTGGTCAGCTTCAAGAATTTCGGATGGGAAGGAAACGCCAGAGCCCGATTCATACGCTATCGCGCGGAGGCCGACTCGGTGTATGGCGGAGTGCTGTTTACAGACGAGATTGTCGTTAAATGACAACCCGGACCACGTTTTTTTGCTGGGAGCGGAAAAATAGCTAACTTTGCGGCGACATATATTTATTTAGGGGTGCGACACCGGCCAACGTGCCGATGAAGCTGAGATCATACCCTTATAACCTGATCCGGATAATACCGGCGAAGAGAAAATAACAATGAACCATTATCAAGTAATGGCGTCACTGGCCTTGTGTGCAGGGCTGATGTCGCAGCCACTCCGAGCTGAGGATGAGGCGAATGATACGGTGGCCGCTGTGAGGCTTCCGTCAGTTGAAATCAGTGCTAACCGTGCGTCGGTCAAAACCCCGGTAGCTTTTTCGAATATCACAAGGAAAGAACTGGCCCGAGGCAACGATGGTCGCGATCTGCCATATCTGCTTCAGTCATCGCCGTCGGTTGTGGTGACGGGAGATGCCGGCGGCGGTATCGGATATTCCGCCATAAGGGTCAGAGGCACGGATGCCAGCCGAATAAATGTGACGGCAAACGGTGTGCCTATCAACGATTCGGAGAGTCATCGCGTTTACTGGGTCAATATGCCCGATCTGGTTTCGTCGGTCCGCGACGTGCAGATACAGCGCGGTGCCGGAACATCCACCAATGGCGCCGGAGCTTTCGGAGCGAGTATCAACATGGTGACTGATGCTCCGTCGGTCGATCCGTATTCGGAGGCCAGTGTGAGCTATGGATCATATAACTCCAACCGGCAGACGCTCCGGGCCGGTACCGGCGAACTCGGCGACCACTGGAGCGCCGATCTGCGTCTGAGCCACATAGGCTCGGACGGATATATTGACCGTGCGTTTTCCAAGCTATGGAGCTATCTGGGCCAGATAGGGTATAATAACCGCGGCACAAACATAAGGCTGCTGGCCTTTGGCGGCAAGGAGCGCACCTATATGGCCTGGGATTATGCCACTAAAGAGGAGATGGAGCGCTACGGACGGCGATACAATCCCTGCGGCGCCTACACGGATTCCGAAGGCCGACAGGCTTTCTATCCCGACCAATGCGACAACTTCACCCAACATCATCTTCAGCTCCTTGTGTATCAGCGCATCAGCGATAGCTGGCGTGTCAGTGTGGCCGGCCATTATACCAAGGGCGACGGCTATTATGAGCAATACAAGACCGGACGCACTCTTGCGGAATATGGTCTGAAGCCGTTTGTAAATGCCGACGGAGTGACAGTCAAAAAGAGCGACCTGATACGCCTCAAATATAACGATTGCGACTTCGGCGGAGCCACCTTTTCGGCCAACTATCTCAGCGGCAGGGTCAACTCTACGGTCGGAGGCGGCCTCAACTGGTTCAGGGGAGGCCATTTCGGCGAGGTTAAGTGGGTGCGCAACTACATCGGGCCGATCGATCCGTTGCAAAGATATTACGACAATACCGGACGCAAATTCGATGCCAATATCTATGCCAGGGCCGATATAGCCATCAGCTCCAGCTTTTCGGGATATGCCGACCTTCAGCTCCGTCAGATCCACTATACAATCAGGGGCGCGAGCGACAACTACGACTATGCCACATCGGCCATGGCCGAACTCGACATCCTCCGAAACTATACCTTCTTCAACCCCAAAGCCGGTGTGACATACACACATGGCGCGCAACGAGCGTTCCTGTCTCTGAGCGTGGCGCATAAGGAGCCTGTCCGCGATAATTTCACCGACGGCGATCCCAGACACATGCCCTCGGCCGAGAGATTGATCGACTATGAGGCCGGCTATACGTTTTCCGGCTCCAACATCACCGCCGGGGCAACGCTCTACTATATGGACTATCATGATCAGCTTGTCGTGACGGGCCAGCTGTCGGATACCGGAAATCCGCTGAGTGTCAACACTCCCCGCAGCTATCGTGCCGGCATAGAGCTTCAGGCAGGTTTCAAGCCGGCCGGATGGTTTGGATGGAATGTTACGGGTACGATCTCGCGAAGCCGCATCAAAGATTTCACCGAGTATATCTATGAAGACGGCTGGACTAATCCGATCTCGATAGATTGCGGAGACACACCCATTGCCTTCTCTCCCGACTTCACAGCCTCCAACACCTTTGAATTCAATTGGCACGGAGCCGAGGCGGCGCTCATTACCCGCTATGTGTCATCTCAGTATATGAACAATGCCCGGTCGGCAGAAGCAAAGCTGCCTCATTACTGCGTGACCGACCTCAATCTCGCCTATACATTCCGCAAGATTGCCGGACTGCGCGAAATGCGTATCGCCCTGTCAATATATAATCTCCTTAACGAGAAATATTGCAACAACGGCTATTCGGGTGCGGGCTACACAGTAGGTCCCGACGGAAAGGTCGAGATCTACCGCTATGCCGGCTATGCCGCTCAGGCAACAACCAACCTGATGGGAACGCTTACTCTTAAATTCTGAAATCGTTTATGGAATTGAATTTTGAGCTTATCCTGCAGATAGTCGGGCTTGCGCTCGGACTGCTTTATCTCTGGCTCGAATATAGAGCCGACAAAAGCATGTGGCTTGTAGGACTCGTCATGCCGATGGTGTCGATGTTTCTCTATTTCCGCAAGGGGTTGTATGCCGACTTTGCTATAAACATTTATTATTTCCTCATAGCGGTCTATGGCTACATAGTCTGGGCTTTCGGCATTAAGAAGACTAAGAGCGAGAAGAAAGAGCATATACCTATCCGTCATGTCACGCCGCGCATCGTGGGAGGATGTGCCGGGGTGCTCATATTGCTGTGGGTAGCCCTGTATTCATGGTTGCGCTATTTTACCGACTCAAATGTCCCGGTGCCCGATGCGTTTACCACCGCTGCAAGTATGGTTGGCATGTGGCTTCTTGCGCGCAAGTATGTCGAGCAATGGATATGCTGGATTGTTGTCGATGCCGTCTGTGTGGCTCTGTATATCTATAAGGATATACCGTTTTATGCCCTGCTTTATGCAATCTATACGGTGATAGCGTTTTTCGGCTACTTCAAGTGGCGCCGTATGGCGGCTGCCGAGGCGTTAAAAGGGACCCCGGACGAATAATTGCAGCCTGATTGTCGGGACAACCCGATATATTTTGTAACTTTGCGCTTCGACATCTTTTTCAAATCATTGAAACGATGACAAAGGATACAAAAGAGAATAACCATCCGGAACATAAGAACAGCTTTACGCGCAAGCTGTTGATAAATATCGGCTGCATGGTGGTCGCCGGTTTCATTGTAGGCTGGGGAGCTCTTCTCTGGCTCGATGTGTGGACCGATCATGGCGACGAAGTGCCCACCCCATCGGTCAAAGGGATGCCGTATGATCTTGCCAAATTGACTCTCAATACTCAGGGATTCGGTTGCGAGCTTATAGACTCGGTATATGACACGACCCGTCCGCCGGGCACCGTCACGGAGCAAAGCCCCAAAGAGGGCTCGATGGTCAAGGAGGGCCGGGAGATATATCTCACCGTCACGGCCTTCAGTCCCCGCATGGTCTCCCTCCCTAAAGTGACCGATGTGTCTGAACGCCAGGCCCGGGCCATGCTTGCCGGCATAGGCATAAAGAATATAACGGTTGTCACGGTGCCGAGCGAATATAAGGATCTTGTGGCCGGAATGCGTGTTGATGGCCGGAGTGTAGCGGCAGGTACGCGTGTGCCGGTCACGGCCCGGATAACACTTGAGGTCGGTAGTGGGCCGGCATCACTCGTCGCCGACACCACAACGACCGAGATCTTTATTCCCGACGATATCACCGACTAATGATAATGTGTTATGGCCGAAAGCGAGGATCTGAGAGAGCTTGACGACGAAATAGAAGACACCGAATCCATCGTCGCCGGAGACGGTGGAGGGGAGCGGGAGATGTATGAGCATTTCCGTTTTGTGGCCGACAAGGGACAGACCCTTCTGAGAGTTGACAAATATCTCGTGGCCATGATGGGAAAACAGAGCAGCCGCAACCGTATCCAGCAGGCTGCGGAGGCAGGCTGCATACTTGTCAACGGCAAGCCCGTCAAGAGCAACTACCGCGTCAAGCCACTCGACGTAGTTTCCATCGTCATGGACCGTCCCCGCTATGAACTTGAGATCACGGCCGAGGATATTCCGCTCGACATTGTATATGAGGACAGTGATGTACTGGTGGTCAACAAACCGGCGGGAATGGTGGTACATCCCGGTCATGGCAATTATCACGGCACTCTTGTCAATGCGCTCGCATGGCATTTCCGCGACAATCCGGACTATGACAGCTCTGATCCCCGCATGGGTCTCGTGCACCGGATTGACAAGGACACCTCCGGACTCCTTGTAGTGGCAAAGACCCCCGACGCCAAGACCAATCTTGGCCGCCAGTTTTTCAACAAGACCACCAAGCGCGAGTATGTGGCTTTGGTGTGGGGTATCCCTGAGCCCTCGCAGGGCCGTGTGGAGACCAATATCGGTCGCGACCTGCGCGACCGTCTGTGCATGGCGGTCTACCCCTCGGGAGGGGTTGATGGTAAGCATGCCGTCACGCATTATTCCGTTGTCGAGCCGCTCGGATATGTTTCTCTCGTCAAGTGTGTGCTCGAAACAGGACGAACCCATCAGATCCGTGTCCACATGCGTCATCTCGGTCATCCGCTCTTTGCCGACGCCCGCTATGGTGGCGATGAGATTCTGCGGGGTGTCCGTTCGGCGAGCTACAATAAGTTTGTAGCCAACTGCATGGAGGTGTGTCCGCGTCAGGCGCTTCACGCCCGCACTCTCGGCTTTATCCATCCGCGCACAGGCAAGGAGATGTTTTTCGAGGCTCCTATCCCGGCCGACATGACGGCACTGATCGAGCGCTGGCGCAATTATTTCGCCACTCGGCCTGTGTCTTGAGCCTCTAAAAGGTCGATTTTCCTCCCCCTTTATTTCAGTTTGACAGGATAGCGGCTTCGATCTTGTCGAGGTCGTCGCGGAGCTGTTTTTCCAGGCTCATACGCTGCTCGATAGTGTTGCAGCCGTAGAGCACCGTGGCATGGGTGCGGTCCAGACGGTGACCGATAGCGAGCAGCGACATTCCGGCGTGTTTCTTGGCCATGTACATCACAACCTGACGGGCATCGCTTATCTCGCGCTTGCGGGTTTTGGTGAAAAGCTGTTCGGGTGTGATGCCATAGTGCTCGCTTACGGCTTTGGTGACCATCTCGAAGTTGATGGCCTTGCGGCGTATGCGCACGCTGTTGCCGATCACCTGACGGGCCAGATCGAGGTCAACCTCGCGGTTGAGCACGGTGGCATGGGCGAGCAGGCTCACTACTATGCCTTCGAGCTCGCGGATCGAGTCGGTGACGTTGGCGGCGATGAAGCTGAGCACCTCTGGCGGGATTGTCAGGCCATCCTGCGCCGCCCTCTGGTTGAGGACATCCATGCGGAGCTCGAAGTCGGGCTTCTCAAGCTGGGCTGTCATGCCCCACTTGAAGCGGGAGAGCAGACGAGCCTCCATTCCCTCCATCTGCGACGGACAGCAGTCGCTCGACAAGATCAGTTGCTTCTGATTCTGGTGCAGGTGGTTGAAGATGTGGAAGAAAGTGTTCTGGGTGCTCTGTTTGCCTATCAGATCCTGAATATCGTCAATGATCAGCACGTCTATGCTTTGATAGAAGTTGATGAAGTCATTGATCTTGCTCTGGCGCACGGCGGTTGTGAACTGGCTTTCAAAGAGGCGTGCGGTGACATAGAGCACACGGGTCTGAGGATTGGTCTCCTTGATCCTGATGCCTATTGCCTGAATGAGGTGTGTCTTGCCTACGCCGGGAGGGCCGAAGACAAAGAGCGGGTTGAAGGTCTTGCACTTCGGATCCATGGCTATGGCCTCGCCTATCGAGCGGGCCACTCTGTTGCTTGAGCTGCCGCAATAGTTCTCGAATGTGTAGCGCGGATTGAGCTGCGGATCTATTTCGGTGCGCGGCGCGGCAACAAACGGATTGGATGTGGCACCGGGAGCGGGGGTGACGGCCTGCGACGGGCGGCTGTCGGTCATTCTCACGGCCGTAGACGGATCGTTGCTGACCTGATAGAATTCGTAGCGCAGCTGAATCCCCGAGCCATACACCTTGTAGAGTGTCCGGCCGAGAAGGTTGTAATACTGCGCTTCGAGCTGCTCCATGAAGAACGGCGACGGTATGCGCAGGATCAGTTCGGTGTCGCTGCAACTCACACAGCTTATCGGCTCAAACCATGCCTTATACTGCTCCGGGCTGAGATTGTCGCGGAAAATACGCAGACAGTCATCCCACAGCCTTAGGCGGTCGGAAGATGATGTGCCGGTAGAGGAGGATGACGAATTCATGGGTGTCCGTTTGTTTGCGGATGCAAAATTGAGGAGAATTTTTTAAAAAAACAACCCCAAAAATATTTGCATTTTTCAACCACATCACAACTATGCTGGATTTCAACGGCTTATATGCCCATATTTTTCAATAAAAAATCTATTGTCATTAATGGACTAAAAATCAGATATATAGCTCTAAGGATGGATGCTAAACACCCCGGATCGTCATGATCCTGGGTGTCTAATATCTTTATCTGACGGCGTCAGATGGGGTTTTTGCCATCTGATTTCATATTTTTGCTATTTGTAGAGAATCCAGATAAGATCAGTGGCCCGCTTTCGCGCCCTTCACTCCGCCTTTGGTGCCTCCGCCCATCGCGAAGATGTTCTGATCGAAGCTGAAAGTCTTCCGTTCCTGCTCGCGTTTACGCTTCAGGGCCAGCTTGACAAGGCGGTCCATCAGCTTGTCGAAACTGAGGCCTGCGGCCTCCCACAGATAGAATGAGAGCGATCCGGGGATGGTGTTGATCTCGTTGACATAGATCTCTCCGCTATCGGCGTCGATCATAACATCGACGCGGCTCACTCCGTGGCACGACAGCACGCGGAACGTCTCGCCCGCGAGGAAGCGGATGCGGTCGCTCGTAGCCTCGGGCAGGTCGGCCGGGATGCGCTTGGCCGAAGCCGCCATGCCTTGCCGGCCCTTTGACGATGCCTTACTTCCTCCGCAGCCGTATTTCTCGTTGTAGGTAAGGAAGTCGCCGCTGTGAAGAGGCTCCTCACACACCGATGTCTCATATTCGTCGCAGTCGCCGAGCACCGAGCAGTTGATCTCGCGCAGATTAGTGATCATCCGCTCTACGATCAGGCGCGACGAGTAGCGCTCGGCATCGTCTATCCGCTCGATCAGTTCGTTGCGGTCGGCTGCCTTGCCTATGCCGACCGACGAGCCCAGGTTGGCCGGCTTGACAATCACCGGATAACCCAGTTTGCTTTCTATCTCGCTGATTATCTCATCGCGGCGGCCATACCATTGCTTGTCGGTAAACCAGACGTAGTCAACAACAGGTATCCCGCATGAGCCCAGGATCATCTTCATGGTGATCTTGTCCATGCCGTTGGCCGATGCCAGAGTGTTGCATCCGGCAAAAGGAATTCCGATAGATTCCAGGACTCCCTCGAAGATGCCGTCTTCGCCATTTGAGCCGTGGAGCACCGGGATCACTACATCGAGCTTCGTCACGACCGGTTTGCCGAATATCGAGCGGTGGCGGCGGTAGAGGTTATAGTCGCCGTATTCAGGTTCCATATACACCTCCTCGCATTTCTTGAGAAGCTCCGGGATATTGCGGTAGTTTTTCAGGTCGAGAAGGGCCTCGCCGGTGTACCATCGCCCGTCTTTGCTTATATAAATGGGTGTCACGTCATATTTCTCCCGGTCAATGGCTGCCATGGCCTGCGACGCCGAGATCACCGAGATCTCATGCTCGGTAGAGCGTCCTCCGAAAAAAACACCTGTGTTTGTTTTCATCTCTTTATGCTGAATGAGTTATGTTTCGGTTATTTAAATGTGTCGGGCAGATCATTTTCGTAGAGCACCGTGTCGCCCTGACGGGCTATCTTGCCCAGCAACGCCTGAGCCTCGGCAAAGGTTGCCGGCGTATAGACCTCGCATCCGGTTGTCCCGGCCTCCTTGATGCCGCTTGTGATCGCCTCGCGGTTGTATTCGCCAACCACCATTGCCACGTCGGCACACTCTGCTATCTTCTTCCCGAAAGCACGGTTGAGCTCCTCCTGACGGCTTCCGAGCTCGATCATGCCGGGGGTGATGATGATCCTCTGTCCTCCGGTCATCGAGGCGAGCACGTCCAGAGCCATTGCCGACCCCGTGGGGTTGGAGTTGAAGGCATCGTCGATTATTGTCAGTCCGCCGGGCGCGCGCTTCAGGTTCAGGCGGTGTTCAACCTGTTCGATATGTTCAACGGCAATGCGTATCCGCTCGTCGGGCACTCCGAGATGACGCGCCACGATCACCGCTCCCATCAGATTGGATATATTGCATTCGCCCACAAGGTGAGTATGCAGATTCATCTCCCAGCCGGGTCCGACGATGGTAAACGATGTGCCGCGCCCGTCATATTTTATGTCACGGGCCGTGACCAGAGCCCCCTCGGTGTCTCGGATAGCATAGCGTATGGTCTCCACATTGTCTACCCTCCGGCTGGCGGCGAACGGAAAGTCGTCGTTGACCACCGCCAGGCCGGTGCAGGGGAGGGCGTCGACAAGTTCAAACTTGGTGCGCTGCACATTCTCGATGGTCTTGAACGACTCGAGATGCTGCTCGCCTACTGCCGTCACAATGCCTATCTCCGGATGCACAATGTCGCAGATCTCCTTGATGTCGCCTATGTTTTTTGCGCCCATCTCCACGATAAACACCTCATTATAAGGTTTGAGATGCTCGCGCACAGTCCTCACCACACCGAGCGGCGTGTTGAAGCTGCCCGGAGTCATGAGTGTGCTGAATTGCTCCGAGAGGATGCGGTAGAGATAATGCTTTGTCGATGTCTTTCCGTAGCTGCCTGTCACGCCTATTATCTTCAGGTCGGGCATCGAGCCGAGGATGCGGCAGGCATCGTCGGTAAACCGGCGGTTGATCCGCTTCTCTACCGGAGCGAGCACGGCCAGAGCCGCGAGTGTCACCAGATGAGATCCGCAGTAGAGTCCCTGCGCCGCCACCGTAGCTGCAAACAGGGCGGCTATGATGCTGCCGCGCCCGAAAATAGCAATAGCAATAGCGATCACGATGCAGCTGATAGTAGCCATGACCCCCATGAGGCGCTTCACGCGGGCCGTCCACACCAGCGGCTTCTTGTATTTGGCCCGGCCGAGGACTATGCTGTTGCATGCCGCGAAAAGCATCATCATCGCCATGCCCCAATCGGTGGTGGCCCAGGTGACCATAGACACCAGAAACACAGCCATGCCCAGCAACCGAGGCACAGAAGTCGAGTCGCCGCTCTGGCTCAGCCATCGCCGGTAGCGCTCGCTGCGGTATGAGTTCTGCTGGAGCATCATCAGGTCGCGGCAATATTCCATAGCCGTGTCAGCCGCCACTATTATGGCGCATATCCAGAAAGCTATCTCTATTATCAGTATGTTCATCTTATTGGTCTGTAATTATTTCGACGAGAGAAACGAGCTCAGCACCGCTGCAAAATGGCCGGGAGAGTCAAGAAATGAATAGTGTCCCGCTCCGGGAAACACCACCAGCCCCGTATCCGGGATCAGCCGCTCCATCTCGCGAGCGTCGCGCAGGGGAGTGGCCGTGTCGTTTTCGCCCCACATCAGCAGGGTAGGGGCCTTTATCGACGGCATGAACCGTCGCAGATCATCGTTGACACTCAGGCTCATTGTGGCACGCATCACCGGCGACGCCGCGCGGTAGTCGGCGCTCCCTCTCCGGGCTCGCTCCCGCTCGATCCTTTCCTCGGCCCGCTTCTTCCCGAGCGTCAGCCGCAGGATCCGTTTCCATGCCTTGAACGAATACACCTTAATATAATAAGAGAGCGAGCGCCGGGGCTTGACCCCCGCCGCATCAATCAGAATCAGTTTATCGACCTCATCGGGATGCTGCGACGAATAAACGATGGCCACACGGCCACCATAAGAATGGCCGGCAAGCGATGGCCGCTTTATACCGAGCCTATCCACAAACTTCCGGAGCATCGTTGCATACCGCTCGGGAGTCCACGGCTCACGGGGCTCCGTAGATTGTCCGAAGCCGGGCAGATCGAGGGAGTAGACAGTGTGGGTGGCCGATGCCGTCGCAGCCACGGAAGCAACCGTAGTGTGGTCGCAGCCCCAGCCGTGCATCAGGATCAGCGGAGACCCTTGGCCGCTCACCTCGTATGCTATATCAAGTCCGTCGATATTAATAATGTCGGTCATAGCAATGAAAACACTTTATCCGACAAAATTACCTAAAATAACCCATCACCCCAAAAAAATCAACACACCCCCTCCTCAATTA
>CAYWWE010000059.1:0-14593 GCA_964461785.1 uncultured Bacteroides sp. | reverse complement strand
TGAGCGATGAAAAAACACCGAGGGTGTGCAGGATTGGAGTCGTGCACACCCTCGGCGTTTTATGGTTGGGGGAGGGGATCAGTTGTTTTCGGGGCGGAGATTGCGGACGGTCACGGCAGTGCGCCACATCTCGCTCTCGCGGAGATCCTTGAGCTCCTGCTCGAGTTTCTCGCGATAGTCGGGCTTGGAGTTGGAGTCGATCGAGATCTGAGCCTCGTTGCCGCACTTGACCGATGCATAGAGCTTCTCGACCACGGGCTTGATCGCATCATGGAACGGGCCCATCCAGTCGAGGGCGCCGCGCTGGGCGGTTGTGGAGCAGTTGGCATACATCCAGTCCATGCCGTTTTTGGCAAAGAGAGGCATGAGGCTCTGTGTGAGCTCTTCTACGGTTTCGTTGAATGCCTCGGAGGGTGTATGGCCGTTCTCGCGGAGCACTTCATACTGAGCGAGCAGCAGGCCCTGGATGGCGCCCATGAGCGAGCCGCGCTCGCCGGTGAGGTCGCTGGTGGCCTCGCGCTGGAAGGTGGTCTCGAAGAGGTAGCCTGAGCCGATGCCGATGCCGAGGGCTATGGTGCGCTCGAATGCGCGACCGGTGTAGTCCTGATAGATGGCGTAGGAGGAGTTGAGGCCGCGGCCTTCGAGGAACATGGTGCGGAGCGATGTGCCCGAGCCCTTGGGGGCAACCATGATCACGTCGATGTCGGCGGGAGGTACAACGCCGGTGCGGTCGTTCCAGGTGATGGCGAAGCCGTGGGAGAAGTAGAGGGCTTTGCCGGCAGTGAGATATTTCTTGATCTTGGGCCATACGCTCATCACGGCGGCGTCGGAGAGCAGGCACATGATGATGGTGGCGCGCTCGCAGGCCTCCTCGATGGGGAAGAGGGTCTCTCCGGGCATCCAGCCGTCGGCCACAGCCTTGTCGTAGGTCTTGCCGGGGCGCTGGCCCACGATTACATTGAAACCGTTGTCGCGGAGGTTCATGCTCTGGCCGGGGCCCTGGACACCATAGCCGATCACGGCGATGGTCTCGTCTTTGAGCACCTCGCGGGCATGTTCGAGAGGAAATTCGTCGCGGATGATGACATTTTCTTCAACTCCGCCAAAATTCATTTTAGCCATAATAATGGGATATGAGATAAGAGATTTTTATTTGTCTGATAGGATAATGCGGGCAGCACAGAACACCGTTGCGGGATCGTCGGGGAGAGTGAGGGCCGCGCTGATTTCTGTAGCTCCGTCGGCCGACGGGGCTATCCGGGAGATTATATCGACCCGATCGCCGTAGCGCGCCTCGCGGTGGAATGCGAGGTCGATCCGGGATATCCGGCTGCGGTCATATAGCTCCAGGGGGATGGTGTCGACCATCAGGTCGACATAACGGGTGGTGGTGACGTGGCGGTTGAAGTCGAGATCCGACAGCGCGAATGTGTAGCTCTTCATGGCGTCGGGATTCTCGGGGGCGCCAAGCCGGGCCGACCGTCCGATGGGGCACGGGCGCGCGGGATCCGCAACATCGCCGAGCCCGGCGATAACCGGAGCAAGCGAAGCGGAGCGGCGGGATGTGAGATCAATGGCGCTCCACACGGTGCGGGCATAGCCGGCGGTGGAGCCGTTGACCGTTATCTCGAAATCGCGCTCGCTGAAAAGACGGTTGACCCCTTCGACCCATGTCGTGAGCCCGAATTCATCAAACATGGCCGGCCATGGCGATGTCTCGATGCTCAGGCGCCCCAGCACCCACATGATGCCGTGGGGCTCCATGGCAGCGAATCCCACGCCGAGACGGTCGGCATGGGCCACGGCGAGGTCGATGATATCGGCCACGAGGGCTGCGGGCGGGAGCCGGCGGGCGGCATCGCAGCCGGCTGCTGTGATGGTATAGCTGCGGGTGAGTTGGGTGGGAGCTGACATTATCGTAGAGGGTGGAGTGGGTCAGAAAAGATCGTGGGTCAGCCGCTTGCGACATTCTTCGCGGTCGCGGAGATAGGCGTCGACCAGCTCGACGGGGCTCTTTGTGATGGCCACGCGACCCGAGCGTACAAACTGGCTGAGATCGTAGCGCTTGAGTTCGAGGAAAAGGGCTTCGGTCTCATCGCTGTGGCCCGTCTTCTCGAGGATGGTATAGTTGGCCGTTATGTCGAGGATGCGGGCGCTGTGGCGGCGCATGATCTCCTCGAGATTGTTCTCCTCAAGGAGCTTTGCGGTAGACACTTTGTAGAGCGCCACTTCCTGATACACAACCTCGTCGTCGGTGTAGAGATAGGCCTTGATCACATCGATTCGCTTCTCGATCTGGTCAATGGCTTTCTCGAGCGAGCGGCGGTCGGAGAAGCAGGTGAGAGTGATTTTGTGGACACCCTCGAGCGAGCAGCGGCTTGCCGAGCAGCTCTCGATGTTGAGGCACCGGCGGGTGAAGATGATGGAGAGCTGGTTGAGCAGTCCTACATGGTTCTCCGTGAAGATGGATATTGTATAGAGTAGTTTGTCGTCCATTGCTGGCTTGCTGTTAGGGTTCGTTCATGTCGGGGGAGTAAACCTCATCTTTGCTGAGCAAGATATAATCCACTGCGCATCCGTTGGGTGTCATGGGAAATACCATGTCCTGTTCATCCACCATAACGTTGAGCAGATAGGGCCCGTCGGTTGCCATCATGCGTTCGATGGCTCCGTCGAGGTCGGCCCTGCGCTCCACATCCTCGCCTTCGATGCCGTAGGCACGGGCAATCATGACGAAGTCGGGGTTGACCATCGGAGTCTGGGAGTAGCGTTTGTCGTAGAAGAGGTTCTGCCACTGGCGCACATTGCCGAGATAATCGTTGTTGAGCACGATGATCTTGACATTGACCCCATATTGCATTATGGTGCCGAGCTCCTGGATGGTCATCTGTATGCCGCCGTCGCCGGCAAACACACACACCGTGCGCGAGGGAGCGCCCATCTTGGCGCCTATGGCAGCCGGGAGGCCGAATCCCATGGTGCCGAGGCCGCCTGATGTAATAATGGAGCGCGGAGCGGTGTAACGGAAGTAGCGCGACGAGAGCATCTGGTTCAACCCTACATCGGTGACGAGGATAGGGTCGATACCGGCGGCAAGACTCACTTTCCGGGCCACTTCGCCCATGTGGCATCGCTTGTCGGGATCGGTGGGGTGGATCTCTTTCTCGATCACGCGGCGGCGTTCCACCTCGTTTACCACATCAAATGTGCGGAGCCAGTCGGTGTGCTTTGCTTCACGCACAAGGCCGTAGAGGCGGTGGAGCACCTCGCGGGCATCGCCATGCACGCGGGCATAGGTCTTGATGTTCTTGTCGAATTCGGCTTTGTCGATGTCGATATGCAGTATCTTGGCCTTGGGTGCGTATTTCGACACTTCGCCGGTCACACGGTCGTCGAAACGCATCCCGACGGCAATGATCAGGTCGGCCTTGTTGGTGTTGAAATTAGGCCCGATGTTGCCGTGCATTCCCACCATGCCTTTGTAGAGCGGATGATCTGAGGGCATGGTGGAGAGACCGAGCAGAGTCGAGGCCACGGGGAGGTCGGCCTTTTCGGCCAGAGCCGCAAGCTCCTGCTCGGCACCGGCAATCATAACGCCCTGACCCGAAATGACCAGCGGGCGCTCGGAGGCATTGATGAGCGAGGCTGCGATATGGAGCTCCGTGTCGCTCACTTCGGGATACGGAATATATGAGCGGATGAAGTTGCAGCGGCGATAGCGGTCCCATTCCAGTGTGCCTGTCTGCGCATCTTTGGCAATGTCGAGCACCACGGGGCCCGGCCTGCCTGTGTTGGCAATGTAGAATGCCCGGGCAATGGCCGCCGGAATGTCCTCGCTCCGGCGTATCTGGAGGTTCCATTTCGAGATAGGCTGGGTGATGCCCACTACGTCGGTCTCCTGGAAGGCATCACTGCCGAGAAGCGACGATGTGACCTGACCGATGATGATGACAAGCGGGGTAGAGTCGATATTGGCATCGCTGAGGCCCGTGATGATATTTGCCGCCCCAGGGCCTGACGTGACAACGACCACGCCGGTGCGATGGCTTGCCCTGGCATATCCCTGTGCGGCGTGAATGGCGCCCTGCTCATGGCGTGTGAGCACATGAGTGATTTTGTCGGTATAATCGTAGAGCGTGTCGTAGAGAGGGATGATGGCGCCGCCGGGATAGCCGAAGACGCGGTCAACACCTTCATGAATTAATGCGCGGACAATTGCTTCTGCGCCTGTGATGGTCTCGCTCATAAAATTGAGGAGTGATATGATTTAGAAAAAGTGATATTGAATCGAAAAGAGGATGCGGAAATCAGAGGCGGACACCGCCTTTGTCGGCCGACGCTACAGTGGCCGCGTAGGCCTTGAGGGCCCGGCTCACGGTGCGGTCGCGTCCGGCGGGAGTGAACGCTTCGGCTCCCCGGGCCTCCTCGTCGGCGCGGCGCGCGGCCAGCTCCCCGTCGGTGAGCTCAACGTTGATGGTGCGTGCGGGTATGTCGATGCTGATGATGTCGCCGTCGCGCACGAGGCCTATCGCGCCTCCCGAAGCTGCCTCGGGGGAGATGTGGCCTATCGAGAGGCCCGATGTGCCGCCTGAGAAGCGGCCGTCGGTGATGAGGGCACATTCCTTGCCCAGATGGCGGCTCTTGATGTAGCTGGTGGGATAGAGCATCTCCTGCATACCGGGGCCACCCTTGGGGCCTTCATAGACAATGACCACGACGTCGCCGGCAACTACTTTTCCGCCGAGGATGCCGTCGACAGCCTCCTCCTGAGAGCGGAACACCTTGGCAGGGCCGCGGAAGCGGAAGATCGATGGATCGACACCGGCAGTCTTCACCACGCAACCGTCGAGCGCGATGTTGCCTTTGAGCACGGCTATGCCGCCGTCCTTGACGTAGGCATGCTCCATGTCGCGGATGCATCCTCCGGCGCGGTCAGTGTCGAGGGTGCTGTAGTAGCTCATCTGGCTGCCCAGCTCGATCGACCGGCGCTCGCCGGGAGCCGAACGCCACAGTTCGTCGGCCTGATCGGTGTAGTCCTTGCCGCCTATTGCAAACGTGTCGATGGCACGGGCAAGGGTCAGACGGTCGGCGCGGTTCACCGAGGTGTCGATAAGACCGTTGTCGGCCAGAATCTTCATTATGGAGAGGATGCCTCCTGCGCGGTTGACATCCTGGATGTGATAGTGTGAGTTGGGTGCTACTTTGCAGAGCACTGGGGTCTTGCGGCTCAGTGCGTCGATGTCGTCCATCGTGAAATTCACGTCGGCTTCGTGGGCAATGGCCAGAAGGTGGAGCACAGTATTGGTCGATCCGCCCATGGCAATATCAAGAGTCATGGCATTGAGCATGGCCTGGCGGGTAGCGATGGACCGGGGCAGGACGCTCTCGTCTCCGTCGCGATAATATGCCCATGTGTTGTCCACAATCTGGCGGGCGGCCTTGCGGAACAGTTCGCGGCGGTTGATGTGTGTGGCGAGGATGGTGCCGTTGCCGGGAAGTGCCAGACCGATGGCCTCGTTGAGCGAGTTCATGGAGTTGGCGGTGAACATGCCGGAGCATGAGCCGCAGGTGGGGCAGCCGGCGCGCTCTATTGCCTCTACGGCTTTGTCGTCGATAGACTCGTCGGCCGAGTCAATCATCACATCGATGAGGTCGAGAGCGCGGTTGCCGAGGCGTCCGGCCTCCATCGGTCCTCCACTGACAAAGATGGCGGGGATGTTGAGGCGCATGGCTGCGATCAACATTCCGGGAGTGACCTTGTCGCAGTTGGAGATGCAGATCATCGCGTCGGCCTTGTGGGCGTTGACCATATACTCCACCGAGTCAGCGATGAGCTCGCGTGAGGGGAGAGAATACAGCATTCCGTCGTGGCCCATCGCTATGCCGTCGTCGATGGCTATGGTGTTGAATTCGGCGGCGAAGCAACCGGCCTTCTCAATCTCGGCCTTGACCTCCTGTCCGATCTCGTGGAGATGGGTGTGGCCGGGCACAAATTGGGTGAACGAGTTTACGATCGCTATGATGGGCTTGCCCATCTGGGAATCTTTCATGCCATTGGCGCGCCACAATGCGCGGGCACCGGCCATGCGGCGACCCTGCGTACTTGCAGCACTCCTTAATTGATGTACCATATTGGTCCTTTGGAAATAAGTAGGGGAAAGGATAGAGAGATTGCAAAATTATGTTTTTCGACATAAAAAAGCAAATGTATGCACAAAAATTACGCCTTTGTGCCCCGTATTATCACAAAAAGGCTCCAAAATCGAGGTAAATTTTAATAATCTGGTAGATTTTCGGCTCCGGAGAGAAAGTTTTTTATCCAACGATGAGTAATTTTGTAGCGAAATAACATTTAGCCATGAAGAACTATCTCTTTGCAAGTATAATGATGGCTTTGGGCGCGACGGCGGCTGGCGCGCGCGATCTCCCTCAGAGCCTCGACTCAGTGTTTAGCCCCGTTGTGGTGGCCACCGGGCCATCGGATGCCTATATCGGTCTGTCGCTGATGCCCGACGGCGAGATCCGACATTACAACTACGGCGAACAGGCCGAACCCGGGAGTTTCTACCTGTCGAGCCGCGACAACGGCATGACGTGGAAGCGCGTCAACTATAACGGCGAGATGCCTATGGGCGATTTGCGTTCGCCTGTCAGCGGCGAGTTCATACGCCTGCTCAATATGGGGCGCTACGGAGTGTATTGCATACGGACTTCGGGCGGAGAGACCGGCGACCGCACGGTCACGAAAGTGTCGGATCTCGGATCGATCATGATCAAACCACCGGTGTTCATCAACAACGGCGCCCGTATAGTTGTGGCCGCTCATGGAGGGACCGATCCCAAAGGCAGCTACACCTATGTGAGTGATGATGACGGACTCACATGGCAGATGTCCAACATCGTAACCGTGCCTGACCATCAGGGCGGCGGCTACCATCAGGGCATACGATGGAACCACGGAGCAGTGGAGCCCACGGTGATAGAGCTCAACGACGGGCGCCTGTGGATGCTGGTCAGAACACCTCACGACGTGCACTACGAATCGTTTTCCGATGACGGCGGCCTGACATGGAGCGAGGCGCGCCCCTCGCAGTTCTACGGCACGATAACCATGCCGACACTGGGACGTCTGGCCGACGGAAGAATGATTCTCTTCTGGTGCAACACCACTCCGCTCCCGGAGCTCCCTACGGCCAATGGTGTGTGGGACGATGTGTTCACCAACCGCGACGTGACTCATGTGGCTATATCCGACGACGACGGGGCCACCTGGACAGGATTCCGTGAACTGAGCATGGACCCTCTCCGCAATGAGGGCGATTATGCCCTGCGCGGGCGCGGCAAGGATCGCGGCATGCATCAGGCTCAGTTTGTAGAGCCTGTGCCGGGCAAGATAGTGGCCGCCATAGGCCAGCATCCGCTCCACCGGCGCATTGTGGCATTCGATGTTGACTGGCTCTACGAAGGGGAGCGCGCCGATAGTTTTGCCGATGGTCTCGCCGACTGGAGCACATTCAATTACATCGACGGCATAAAGGGTCACTGCTCCTACAACCGCATCAACGGGGTGGGACTCGCCGAGCATCCTGACCGCGCCGGGAGCCGGGTCATGGCTCTGAGATATATTCCCTCCGACACGCTCGTGAGCGACGTGAGGGGCGCGGTGTGGAATTTCCCGGCCATGCGCAAGGGGCGATTCACTACTTCGGTGAAGCTGCCCGAGGGGTCCGGCGGAGTATCGCTTGTGCTCAACGACCGCTGGTTTAATCCGTCAGACACCGTTGCCCGTCATGAGGGTATCTATCTGTTGCCGCTCGATCGCAAGACTCTGGGCATCAAGGATGACAAATGGCATGAGGTGAGCCTCGAGTGGGATCTTGACAGCCGCAGGAGCGACGCTACGGTCAAGGTCGACGGACGGCGCCGCAAGATAGCCCTTCCGCAGCTCAACAGCAGCGTCCACGGCCTCAGCTATGCCCATTTCATTGCCGAGCCGGTTGCAGCCCGTTCATGGGAATCCAATCCCGGAATCCTGATCGAGAGCGTGGGGGCGCGCCGCGAATGAGCGCCTACGAAATATTTTGATTAATTTTGCAGCGATTATGATTGATCTTCTGCAATACGATTTTTTCTGCAATGCTCTCCTGGCGGTGGTGATCATCGCTATTGCAAGCGCCGTGATAGGAGTTTATATAGTCACCCGTCGGCTCGTGGCCATATCGGGTGGCATCACCCATGCCTGTTTCGGCGGTCTGGGTCTGGGTTATTTCCTCGGACTCAGCCCGGTGGCTATGGCTGCGGTGGTGGCTGTGGTGTCGGGCATGGCAGTGGAGTGGATGTCGGGGCGCGGACGGATAAGGGAGGACTCGGCCATCGCCGTCATCTGGAGTCTCGGCATGGCTGCCGGCGTGATATTCGTGTTTCTCACCCCGGGTTATGTGCCCGAGCTCAATACCTTCCTGTTCGGCAACCTGCTCACGGTTGGCCGGGGCGATCTGATTGCCTTCTCGATCTATACGGCCTCGCTTATAGCTTTTTATGTGGCAATGAGGAGGGTGATTCTGGCGTGTGCCTTCGACCGCGATTTCGCCCGTGTCATTCATCTTCCTGTAGGGCTGGTCAACACGGTCATGATGATGTTCATAGCCGTCGGCATCGTCTTGACGATAAGACTGGTGGGTATCATGCTTCTCATGTCGATGTTTACGCTTCCGCAGCTCACCGCCGAGATTTTCGCCCGGCGGTTTGACGGCATCATGTGGCTCTCGGCCGGGGTGTCGGTGGCATGTGGAGTGGGCGGCCTGTTGCTGGCCACGGTGATCGATGTGCCATGCTCGGCTCTGATCGTGCTTATCCAGGCCGGTGTATATTTTGTCAGCAGGATCCTCTCGGCTTTTGTCAAATAGGCACCGGTAAAGCGCAGTAAGCAGCCATTGGCGAGAACTAAACGGGGTGTGGTGACGTTAGAAGGATAAGTCTCCTAATTCACACACTATGACCCGAATCCTCATCACAGCAATGATATTCCTGCTCGCGTCGGCTTCAGGCGCGCGCGCATCGGAACCCTCCGGCATGGAGCCTTCAGCTCCATCAGGAACTTACCTCAACCTCAAGACCAACCTTCTTTACGACGCCGCGCTGCTCCCCAGCGTGGGCGCTGAAATGTATCTTGGCAAGAACTGGTCGGTGACGGCCAACTGGACCTACGGTTGGTGGAGCCGCAACGCCTCCCACCGCTACTGGCGCGCCTACGGCGGCGATCTCGGAGTGAGATGGTGGTTTGGCAAGGAAGCGGCCCGCAAGCCTCTCACAGGTCATCACATTGGCCTGTATGGCGGCATCGTGACCTACGACTTCGAGTTCGGAGGGAAAGGATATATGGGCGGCAAACCCGGGGGAACCCTATGGGAGCGCTGCAACCGGCTTTTCGGCGTGGAATATGGCTACACACTGCCCCTCTCGCGGCGTCTGAGCATGGACTTCACCATAGGTGTCGGCTATCTCGGGGGCACCTACTTTGAGTATATCCCTCAGGACTCCCACTATGTGTGGCAGTCGACACGCCGCCTGACGTGGATCGGGCCGACCAAGGCTGAGATCTCTCTCGTGTGGCAGCTCGGCCACAACAATTATAATCAGAAGAAAGGAGGCAACCGATGAAGGCTTTACGCAATCTTACCCGCATCCTGCTCCCCGCCGCTACGGGAATCGTCCTCCTCACAGGGTGCGAGCACAAGGAGTTATGTTTCGACCATACCCATCTGATCCCGGTCGATGTGGTGTTTGACTGGTCTAACGCACCGGATGCCGATCCCAAGTCGATGGCGGCATATTTCTATGACGGCAAGGGAGGCGAGGAGAGATTTATCTTTGCCGGCAAAGAGGGCGGACGCATCATGCTGCCCTATGGCGACTATTGCGGCATAGGCGCCAACAGCGACGACACCGACTGGGCAGCCGTGCGCAACGAGTCGGATATCGAGACCATCGAGACCTATACATCGGGCGTGGAAGTGCTGTCGGGCAACGGCTTCGAGACCTATTCGCTCCCCCGTGCCCGCGGAGCGGCCGAGGAAGCTATCATATCTTCGCCCGGTATGCTTTGGTCGGCCCGCACCGACAATATCCATCTTCAGATCAACGACACCCTGCGCCGGGTTGTGTTCAAGCCCGCCGAGGCCATCTGCCACTACCGTGTCATCATATCCGATGTCGAGAATCTCCAGTATCTTCACGGCACCGAGATAGACGCTACGATAACCGGTATGGCCGAGGGATATGTGCATGGCTCCGACAAGCCGTCGGACACCCACGCAACAATACCGTTTACTCTTGAGGCCGATCCCGAATCAGCTACCCTTACATCGTCATTCCTAACTTTCGGCGAGAGCCCGGCACAGGAGTATCACCACTATCTGACGGTATATCTGCGCCTGACCGACGGAACCAAATGGTATTCTACCTTTGACGTGACCGATCAGGTGCGCGCCGCCGAAGACCGGCACTATGTCACGATACGCCTCAGCGGACTGTCGCTCCCCAAGCCTATCCTGCACGACGCCGGGCTGCATCCCGAAGTCGATGACTGGCAGACGATCGAAATTGACCTCAGCATGTAAATAAATCGGCCGAATGGCAGAACTATCTCAACGCCCGCGCGTTGTTACTGTAGAAATTGAATCACAAAACACACATACTCTCTTATACTCTTTCAGACTATGAAAAAGACTCCAATCATGATAGGTCTGGCAGCACTGGCCACCCTCGCTTCCTGCGAACAGGAAGAGCCTATTGACATCAATGAAGGCCACAGCATCGGTTTCCGCTCCGCAATCGGATCGGCTTCGCGTGCAACCGAAACCAACAACAGCAACCTCGAGTCATTTACAGTCACCGCTCTCATGGGAGGCGAAGACTTCTTTGACCAAAAGATATTCAGCAAAGATGGCAGCACATCGTATTTCGTGTCGACACCGGAATATTTCTGGCCTACCGACGACAGCGAGATACAGTTTTACGCTTATGCCCCCGCCGAGCCCGGAGGCACAGTAGCCCTCGACTCCAAGGCTCAGACCGTCACCGGCTTCTCTCCCGCCGCCGAGCTCGGTGATCAGATCGACTTCATTACCGCAAATGCCAGCGGTAAGCGCTCGGTCAATGAGGCCACCGGCGTAGCGCTCACATTCGACCACCGTCTGAGCCAGATCGAGATCAGGGCCAAATCCGACAACGATGCCTATACATTCGCCATCTCGGGTGTCCGTATCGGCGAGCCTGTAAGCACGGGCGACTTCGACTTCACTACATCCGACTGGACCCTCGGCACCGACAAGGCCATTTATACCGATACTTACGACACCCCGATCGTGCTCACCGACAGCGCTCAGAGTGTGATGGGTCAGGGCGGCAACGCAATGCTTATGCCTCAGCAGCTCGTGGCATGGGATCCGACCGCCGACGGCGCCAACAGCAACGAGGGCGCATACCTCTCCGTAAGACTTTCGGTCAAGACCGTTTCAGGAGCCGAAATATATCCCTTCCCCAACGAACCAGGTTGCGAATGGGCCGCAATACCTATCAGCACCAACTGGGAGCAGGGTAAGAAATATATCTATGTGCTCGACTTCACCCACGGTGCGGGCAATGTGGATCCCCACGATCCCGATCCGGGCAAACCGGTGCTCGGCGGCCCGATCAAGTTTACCGTGACCGTGACCGACTGGGATGTGCAGCCCGATATCGACATCCCGATGTCAACCGGCAGTGACACATCAAACAACTGAGCCACATTACAGGTTATATAATCGGGATGCGCCCCGCTGGCGTGTCCCGATTCCTTTAACTTCATTCGTCATCATCATGTGCAGCAAATATATTGACCGCCGGAACAGAATCATGGCAATCGCCGGCCTGATAGCCACAGCCGCTTTGGCCTCATCTTGCAGCGACACTCCTCTCGACTATCCCGATGAGGGAGCCGGCAGCCGCATCCGCTTCGATGTCAGGGAAGCCTACGGATGGAACAACCTGACTCCTTCCGGCCGTTCGACCGACAGGCCGGTCAGCACCGTCAACGAGCTCACAGGCCCGTCAGGTAGTACATTGTATCTGATCGGAAGCCGTAGCGCAACGTCAGCATCAGCCGCTTCAAGAGCGGCGGGGGTGACCACGGAGACTATCGAAAATTTCGGCGTGTATGCCGCCCTGACCGACGGCACCTCGACCGACACGGATGGCCTGAAAGCCGACTATATGAACAATGTCGAGGTGACACGCGACGGCGCATGGAGCCCGGCTCAGGAATATCTGTGGCCCGGCGAGGGAAAGCTGCACATCAATGCCTTCTCGCCCTATACTCAGTCTGCCGGTGAAGAGGGCGTGATCTCGCTCCCCGGCACTGATGAGACCGGTGGCCTGAAGATCGGCTATCGAGTGCCGCTCGAAGCCAAGGCGCAGCAGGATCTGCTGTGGGCCACGCCGGTCGATGCCTCCTCCTCGCCATGCTCTCTTGATTTCAACCATGCCCTTACGTCGATCACCTTTGTTGCCGGCGCCGAACTCTCGCCCTGCACGGTCAAGGCCATATCGATCTCGGGTGTGATGGGTGAGGCTACGCTTAATATCGAGACGGGCGAATGGACGGGGCTGACTGACCCTGAGACTTTCACTGCCGGGTCGGACATAGAGCTCGCGGCCGCCGACGGATCGGCCTTCGTAGAGGCCGGAACCCCGATGATAGCCGACGAGGAGACTTTCATGATGATTCCCCAGACTCTGCCCGACGGAGCAACGATCTCGCTGACCATAGAGACCGGGGGCGAGAGCTCGACCCTCACCGCCGATCTCTCGGGAGCCGAATGGCTTGCGGGCACTACGGTGCGCTACCGCATCTCGGCTTCAGCTTCGACCGAAAATCCTCACCTTATCCTTACTGTGACCGACGACGCGGGCAATCCTGTCACCACCCTGTCATCGCCCTACAACGGCACCACTCTCAGCTATCATATCGACAGCCGGTATGATTCGGGCGCCGACTCAACGGTGGACATTGAGTGGCAGGCCGAGCTGCTCGATGCTTCGGGCAATGTCATGACCACCCTGCCATACTGGATCAGGTCTTACGATGCCGAGGGCAAGGGACTCACTGACTGCAATCTTGTCTCGCACCTCACCGTCCCGACATTTCTCGCAATGAGCGATCACACCAAGACGCTCCGCGAGGCCAGTGACATCAATGAAAGCAGCGGACAGAACCCGTATAATCTTGCCGGCAAGGATGGCGATGCCGCAGTGGTCAACACCGCCAACAGTTATATCATCAACGCGCCGGGTCACTATAGCCTGCCGCTCGTCTACGGCAACGGCATCAAGGATGGCGCAGCCAATGAAAGCGCCTACAAGTCGACCCTCCGGACAACTACAGCCAACAAGCTCAAGGCTCTCTTTACCTTCATCAACCATCTTGGCAACGAGATAACAGATCCGTATATCTACAATAACGCAGGCTGCGAGGCCGCCGATGCGACCCTGATATGGGAGGAGCGACTCGGAACGGTTAGCAACGTGGCTCTGTCGGCCGACGGAAAGAGCCTCGAATTCGACATCCCGGCCGAATATATACGTCAGGGTAATGCCATCGTGGCGGTGCGTGATGCTTCAGGCAACGTGATGTGGAGCTGGTATCTGTGGATCACCGACTATGTGGCCGGCAGTGGATTGAAGCCCGTCGAGGCCAACGGAACAACCGGCTATCTCTATCCCGTGACTCTCGGTCGAATCTACGGCGGCGATGTGACGGACTTCGAGGAATGTGCGGCTACAGTTAGGATCACCCAGACGAATGTGCCCGACGGCATGACGCCTCTCACGGCTGAGTTTGCCGTGACCCAGGCTTCAAGCACCATCACCACCAACGACTGCTATCCTTTCTTCCAGTGGGGACGCAAAGACCCGATGATTCCCGGTGTGGAGAGCTATTACGATGCCGAGGGCAACATCATGGACGGCACGGCGATGCCGGTGGTGGATTTTGGCGCTACCCATAAGGATATGATCGAGACTTCGATCCTTAACCCCGGCAAGTTTGTGACCGCTACGGTCAGCGAGTTGTCCAATATCAAGCCCTATTATTGCAATCTGTGGGATATCGACAATCTGGTGAGCGGAACATCGGGCATGCAGGCCGATAATGTCAAGACCATCTATGATCCTTGTCCCGTCGGAGCCAAAGTGCCGGTAGGCAATGAATTCCGCGCCCTCACGACCGGTAACCTCGACTCATCGGGCAATCATATCCTCTTTACTGCAGCCGATGGTTCGACTCTCAGCCTGTCGATGTTCGGCTACAGGGAGATGTCAGGTCGCGATGTGATGTCGCGTGGCACCGGTGCCTACTGGACTGCAGGAGCCGGCGGCCCGACGCGCACCCTCGAGTTTGTCATCAACACTTCCAAGAGCAGTGTGGAGATCAACGACGCCCTCTTCGGCTTCGGCGTTCACCCCGTTGCCGAATGATTTCCCCCGAATAAATCAGGAACTTCTATTAGCAGCAGCCCCGGCAGCTTGAAACGGCTACCGGGGCGGCTGCTTTTTC
>CAYWWE010000058.1:0-14801 GCA_964461785.1 uncultured Bacteroides sp. | reverse complement strand
CGCCGTAGCCACCCTCTACATCTCCATCCCCATCATCCGCCAGTGCTGATCCGCCCTCGGACCATTTAGTTGCAAAATACGTTATATTGTTGTATCTTTGTAGCTTTAAAAATCCGACTATATCATGGCAATGACAATAAACTCCTCGCCCGTGCTGACGGGCGAATCGGCAAAGGCATTTATCGAAGAGGCCGAGCGCAACGGCAAGCTGCCTACCCCGCGGCTGTCGGCTGAACGCGAAGCCCAGATCGCCGCATTTCTGAAAAGATCACACGACTTCATCTTCCCGCCCCGTCCCGCCAAATGACACACCCCGGGAGGTTTATCCTTGAGCAGGACTCATTCATGCGGCCCTACACAAGAGAGGTGGCACACTATTGCCACCCCTTCACCTGCTGCGACCGCGACCTCGACGAATTTTTCTCAAACGACGCATTTCTCTACGACACCGAGCTGCTCGGCAAGACATACGCCTGGATCGACGCGTCAGACCCACGGCACATCATTGGCCTCGTTACCCTGGCCAACGACAGCGTCAAAGCCCAGTTCATAGCCCATTCGGCACGCAACCGCCTGCAGCGCAGCATCACCAACGCAAAACGCGGCATCAACTACCCCGCCGTCCTCATAGGCCGACTGGGAGTTTCGGCTCACTACCGCGGCAAAGGCCTCAACATCGGCAGTCAGATCCTCGACTTCATCAAAGGCTGGTTCCGCACCTCCGACAATAAGACCGGATGCCGGTTTATCGTCGTAGACGCCTACAACAATGAAGGGACAGTCCGGTTCTACGAGAAAAACGGCTTCAGACTTCTTTACAAGACTGAGGCCGAGGAACGCACATTTCTCGGGCTGACCGATGACGAGCCTCTCGAGACCCGCTTCATGTTTTTCGACCTCAAGCTAAGATAGCCCCCGGCGACACGGGCGATCATCAACGCCGAATATGCAGAAGCCGGAGATATCGATGTCGATACCTCCGGCCACTGCTTGATAGTATATTATTATCGGTTATTCACCAGCCGATGCCTGGGCGCGTTTGAGATACTTCTCGATGTCGAGGCCCTGCTCCGCTCCGTAGGCGGGATAGCGGTCGAGAATGGCCTTGTAGATGGCGGCTTCAGCGGCAAAATCGCCGAGAGCGCGGTCCACCGTGGCCTCTTTCATCATGAAGAAGGGGGTGTAGACGGGATTGTTGTCTGACAGCGAGGCAGCTTCGGCAAAACACTTGCGGCCCTCCTGGAGCTTGCCCAGGTTGACATAGCAGTCGCCCATCAGGGAGCGGCTCGAAGCGCCGATGATGCTCTCTTTCGTGTCGTATTTCTTAAGATAGGAGATGGCCTCCTCGAGCTTGGCGTCGCGGCCTACGGTGTCGGTCTGAGCCTGCTGATAGAGGATAATGGCGGCATTGAGGGCGGCGCGGTTGCCGGCGTTGTAGCCGTAATTGTCGGCCACCTGCTTATACTGCACCAGGGCTATGGAGTCTTGCCCGAGATTGTTTGACATATCGGCCTGACCAATGGCATTGTCGGCCGCCTGGATGCCCGGACGGCGGATGGCGAAAATGTAGATCAGAACGAGAATGACGACGGCCGTAACGCCTATGATCACCCACATGAGGGTCTTCTGGATGCGGGTAGTGCTCTGCTCCTTGGCCAGAGCCTCTTCGCTCTCCTGACGCGCAGGATTGGAGGGGTCTTGTGTTGTTGACATTATTATATTTCGGGATATGTTTTCGGATGATTGAACGATAGCGGTTGCAAAGATAGCAGTTATTCGTCAAATACGAAAATTTATCTCCCTGATTTTGACAACAGGTAGCCTCGGACCACCCCCTGCGGCGGGTCGCCCCTCCGTTTTTTCGATATTTTTGTCGAATAAAGTTTGGTCGTGAGGCTCCTTTGGGCTAACTTTGCCATCGGAGAGCACCGGGCCCACCCGTGGCTCCGAAAGAATACCGATAATCAAACTAACCAACACCTCAAATCTCATTACCACCAATCTTCCTGTATATGAAGAAACATAATTTCTATGCCGGCCCCTCGATCCTGAGCCAGCACACCATCCAGGCCACCGCCGATGCTGTGATCAACTTCGCTGACATGGGTCTGTCGATCCTCGAGATCAGCCACCGCTCCAAGCAGTTCCAGGCCGTCATCGACGAAGCCTCAGCCCTGGTCAAGGAGCTCCTCGACGTGCCCGAAGGCTACTCAGTGCTCTGGCTCGGCGGAGGCGCATCGCTGCAGTTCGCAATGGTGCCCATGAACCTCCTGGCCAAGAAAGCCGCCTACATCGACACCGGCACATGGGCCCACAACGCCATCAAGGAAGCCCGCCTCTTCGGCGACGTCGACGTAGTAGCCTCCTCCGAAGCCGAGAAATACACCTTCATCCCCAAAGGATGGACAGTGCCCCAGGATGCCGACTACTTCCACTTCACCTCCAACAACACCATCTACGGCACCGAGATCCGCACCGATCCCGACGCAGGCAAGGTGCGCCTCGTAGGCGACATGTCGAGCGACATCTTCTCACGCCCCGTCGACGTCTCGAAATACGACATCATCTATGCCGGCGCCCAGAAGAACCTCGCCCCCGCCGGCGTGACACTCGTCATCGTGCGCGACGACGCAATGGGCCACGTTGACCGCCCCCTGCCCACCATGCTCGACTACCGCACCCACATCAAGAAAGGCTCGATGTTCAACACACCCCCCGTGCTCCCCATCTTCTCGGCCATGCAGACCCTGCGCTGGTACAAGGAGCTCGGCGGCGTCAAGGAGCTCGAAAAGCTCGACCTCGAGAAAGCAGCCTGCCTCTACGAAGCCATCGACGCCTCTAAGATGTTTGAAGGCTGCGTGACCGATCCTGCCGACCGCTCGATCATGAACGTCACCTTCCGCCTCACCCCCGAGTATGCCGACCTCGAGAAAGAATTTGTCGACTTCTGCGCCGAGCGCGGCATCGTAGGCATCAAGGGCCACCGCTCAGTAGGCGGCTTCCGCGCATCGCTCTACAACGCCCTGCCCCTCGACAGCGTCAAAGTCCTCGTACAGGCCATGGCCGACTTCCAGAAATCCAAATAATCCCCGCCCAGAGCCATGAAAGTCCTTGTAGCAACCGAAAAACCGTTCGCAGCCGAAGCCGTCGACGGAATCCGCGCCGAAATCGAAGGAGCCGGCTACGAACTCGAGCTCCTCGAGAAATATACCTCAAAAGACGAGCTTCTGGCCGCAGTGGCAGATGCCGACGCCCTCATCATCCGCTCCGACAAGGTCACACCCGAAGTCATCGCCGCAGCCCCCAAGCTCAAGATCGTCGTGCGCGCCGGCGCAGGATATGACAACGTTGACCTCGAAGCCGCCACAGCCCGCGGAATCGTTGTCGAGAACACCCCCGGCCAGAACTCCAACGCCGTTGCCGAGCTCGTGTTCGGCCTCGCAGTGATGGCCGCCCGCAACATGCTCGACGGCACCTCGGGCACCGAGCTCAAAGGCAAGAAACTCGGCATCCACGCCTTCGGCCAGGTAGGCCGCAACGTGGCCCGCATCGCCAAAGGCTTCGACATGGAAGTAAGCGCCCTCGACCCCTACTGCCCCGACAATGTCATGACCGAAGCCGGCGTAAGCCCCATCCACGACATCAAGGAGCTCTACTCGGGCAACCGCTACGTGTCGCTCCACATCCCCGCCACCGCCGAGACCCGCGGCTCAGTGGGCTACGACCTCATCACCCTGCTCCCCAAAGGCGGCGTCCTGATCAACACCGCCCGTAAGGAAGTGATCGACGAAGAAGGCCTCAAGCGCGCCCTCGCCGACCGCCCCGACATCAAGTATGTGGCCGACGTAGCCCCCGACTGCGCAGCCGAGCTTCAGGAAAAATTTGGCAAGCGCGTGCTCTTCACACCCAAGAAGATGGGCGCCCAGACAGCCGAAGCCAACATCAACGCAGGCATCGCCGCAGCCCGTCAGGTAGTGGCCTACCTGCGCGACGGCATCGACCGCTTCCGCGTCAACAAATAATCCCCCGCAAGCCCTTCACACACCCCGGGGTGACGCCTCATCGCGCCATCCCGGGTTTGTTTTTCTCAGGGCAATAAACAGCGCGGGTGAGCGTTATGGTTAAATAATGAGACGACGTACTAATGTGAGATCGGGGCTGCTGACGGCAGCCGTGACGGCGATTATGGCCGCCACGCTCCTCGCCGCGTGCTCGCTCAAGAAAAACACAGCCGCCTCGCGCCGCTACTCCGAGTTCATCACCCGCTACAACATCTACTTCAACGGCGACGAGCACTACAAGGAGACCCTCGCCAAGATGGAGAGCGAATATGAGGACGACTACACCCGCCTCCTCCCGATCCATCCCGTCGACGGCAAATATGGCGGCACCGGGCAGACCGACCGATCCGACGGCGCCTTCAACCGCTCGATCGAGAAGGCTCAGAAAGCAATCGAGCTGAGGTCGATCAAGAAAAAGCCCCGCCGCAAGCCCGGCAAGGGGAGCGACCCCGCCTACAAGGCATGGCTCAACCGGGGCGAATACAACCCCTTCCTCCAGAACGCATGGCTCATGATGGGCCGCAGCCAGATGTATAACGGCGACTTCCTCGGCGCCGCCACCACCTTTGCCTACATCGTCAAGCACTTCCACTGGCTGCCGGCCACCGTCACCGAAGCCCGGCTCTATCAGGCGCGCTGCTATCAGGCCATGGGATGGGTGTTCGAGGCCGAAAACCTGCTCCGCCGCGTGAAGCCCGACGACCTCACCACCCGCCACCTGCAGCACCTCTACTCGCTCGTCACCGCCGGCTGCCTCATCGGATCGGGACGCTATGGCGAAGCCATCGCTCCGCTGCGCCAGGCCATCGCCACCACGGGAGGGCCCCAGAAGCTGCGGCTCACCTATCTGTTGGGCCAGCTCCTTGAGCGCGAGGGCAACGACGCCGAGGCATTCCGCGTGTTCGGCAGCGTGGCCGGAAGCAACTCGGCCTCCCACCTGATGCGCTTCAACGCACGCATCAAGCAGAGCGAAGTCTACACCGGAGCCAACATAGGCCCCGAAGTGAAATCGCTGCGCTCCCTGCTCCGCTACGACAGCAACAAAGACTATCAGGATCAGATCTACTATGCCATAGGCAACCTCTACCTCAGCCGCGGCGACACGGCCAGCGCCATCGAAAACTATATCCAGGCCGTAGGGAAATCGACCCGCGGAGGCATCGACAAAGCCCTGGCTCAGCTGCGCCTCGGATCGCTCTACTTCGACCGTCAGCGCTACGACCTGGCCCAGCCGCAGTATTCAGGAGCAGTGCCCATGCTCCCCGCCGACTATCCCGGCCTCGCAGCCATCCGCCGCCGCAGCGACGTGCTCGATGAGCTTGCCGTCTACGCGGGCAATGTCACGCTTCAGGACTCCCTCCTCCGCCTCTCGGCCATGACCCCCGACGAGCAGCTGGCCGTGGCCAACCGCCTCATCGACGAGCTCAAGAAGAAAGAGCGCGACGAAGAAGAGGAAGCCCGCCGCGCCGAGTTCGAGGCCAACCGGCCCGATGCGTCCCCCCTCACAGCCGCCGCCAACGCTCCAGCCACATTCTCGATGAACACCGACAAGAGCTGGTACTTCTACAACACGGCGGTGAAAAACGCCGGCAAGACCGAATTTCAGAAACGCTGGGGATCGCGCAAACTCGAAGACGACTGGCGTCGCCGCAACAAGAGCTCATTCTCATTCAGCGAATTTGACGCCGGCGCCGAATCCTCTCCCGCCGACGATGGAACTGCCGACAACCCCGCCGACAGCAGCCCTGACAGCAGCGACACGGAGCGCGAAGCCGACCGCTCCACCGACCCCCACTACCCCGAATACTATCTGCGCCAGATCCCCCGCACCCCCACCGAGATAGCCACCGCCAAGGAGGTGATCCAGGAAGGGCGCTACAACATGGGTCTCATCCTCAAAGACAAGCTCGAAGACTTCCCCGCCGCCGAAGCTCAGTGGACCATCCTACTCCGCGACTATCCCGACAACATCTACCGCCTCGACACATACTTCAACCTCTACCTGATGTATATGCGTCTGGGCGACACCGCTCAGGCCGAGCACTACCGGCAGCTCATCCTCTCGGACTTTGCCGAGAGCGAGCCCGGACTGGCCCTGCGCGATCCCGACTATATCCAGCACCTGCGCGAGATGGAAAGCCGCCAGGAAGGAATCTATTCAGCCGCATTCGACGCCTACTTCGGAGGCGACACGGCCACCGTCCGTCACACAGCCGCCGAGATGGCCGAGCGCTACCCCATGAGCCCGCTCATGCCCAAGATCATGTTTCTCGACGCCCTGACATACGTGCCCGACGCCGACACCGACAACTTCCGCAGCCGCCTGCGCACCATGCTCGAACGCTATCCCGAAGCCGACGTGAGCCCGCTCGCTTCGACCTATATGCGCGAGCTTGCCCGCGGACGCAAACTCCAGAGCGGCCCGGGCGCCATGAAAGCCATGGTGTGGGATCTGAGGCTGTCTACCGACACCCTACCCCTCTTTGACCCGGAGGAGGGCCTGCGATTCGACATCAACGACGAGAGCGATCCGCTGCTGATCCTCGTCTACACCACCGACTCCGTCTCGCCCAACCAACTCCAGTTTGACGTTGCGCGCCACAACTTCTCGACCTTCAAGGTCAAGGACTATGACCTCGAACAGATGAATTTCGGCCGGCTCGGGCTGCTCGTCATCAGCGGCTTCGGATCGCTCCCGGAGATCGACCACTACCGCGCCACAGTCTCGGCCCGCGGCGAAGGGAGCGTCATCCCGACTCAGGTGCGCCCCGTGGTGATAAGCCGCCGCAACTTCGACCTCCTCCTGCAGAGCGGCCGCTCGTTCGACGACTATTTCCGCGCCGTCGAGGCCGCCCGGGTCGAGGAGCTCGAGCAGGAAAAGGGAATCCCCGACTTCGAGGCCGATCAGGCCGACGAAACCGGGGAACCGGAAGATGACTGAAAAAGGGGGGAAGTCAGTTGGCAGGCATGGCCTCGAAGCCGGCCGCACGGACAACGGCTATGATATCCTCAGCCGGAGCCGTGCCCTCTACCGTGGCGCTCTTGCCCGAAAGGCTCACGTCGACCTTTTCCACGCCGGCCACGCCGGCTATAGCCTTGGTCACCGACGCCTGGCAGTGGGGGCAGTTCATCCCCTCTATTCTGTAGATCTGTGTCATGTCGCTTGATGTTATATTATGGTGTGAGAAACGGTTGCGTATAAAGGTGTAGAGGAGAAGCAGGGTGAGCACCGCCGCGCAGGTCAGCGGAAACCAGCCTATCTCCGACGGATGACAGGCCGCATGGCCCGCGTTCATGGGCACCACAAACCACGAGGCAGGCAGCAGATAGTCGATAGCGAGCCCGAAAGCCATTGCCCCGGCTATGATGGAGACGAGATAGACCAGAGTGGCGCGACGTCCCATCTCGCGCGAGATCAGGGCAAACGAAGCGAAGTTGGCCGCCGGACCCGCCATGAGGAGCACCAGAGCAGTACCGGGCGACAATCCCTTGAGCATCAGCGAGAGAGCGATGGGGATTGATCCCGTGGCACACACATACATGGGCACCGCCACAACAAGCACCGCCAGCATCGCCAGGATAGGACGGTCGCCGAGGAAAGCGAGGGCATCGGCCGGCACAAACACCGTGATCAGCGCCGCTATCACCAGACCGATCACGAGCCAACCGCCTATGCTGCCCACGAGGTCGATAAATCCGTAGCGCAGCGCACCGACACACTTCTGAATTAACGACAGGCGCGGAGCCGACTCCTCAGCCACGACATCGGCAGCCACAGTCTCGCCATCTTTCTCCGTGGCTCCTACGGCCAGACCGCCGAACACCGAGGTGGCCAGCGCTGCTACCGGACGGACAATGGCAAATGCCGGGCCGAGCAGACTCGCCGTGGCGGCGATGGAGTCTACACCGGTCTGCGGCGTTGCAATGAGAAACGAGGTGGAGGCAGCCTTGGAGGCGCTGCCGCGACGCATGGCTATCGCCGTCGGTAGCACACCGCACGAACAGAGCGGCAGCGGCACACCGATAGCCGCAGCCTTGACCACCGACTTCCATCCCCGCCCGGAGAGGTGGCGGGTAAAGGTGTCGGTCGGGATAAACGCATGGAGGATGCCGGCGATCAGGAAGCCCAGAAGGATGTAGGGCGCCATCTCGCAGAGCATGAAAAGAAGGGTATGGAGTATCTGCATCATTGTAATCAGTATTTCTTTCTACTATGCAAAGATAGACACTCCGGCGCGCAATCCGGTTGCAAATACGGCCTCCCCGGGGCGATCAGAGATTCGACAGGCGATTGATCTTGGCGCGGTAATAGTCGCGCAGATCCTCATATTTCACGTATGGCGACCCGACGGTAACCGGCTCGACCGGCAGGCTCACCTCGCGCTCGTTGAGAAGCACCTTCACAAGCACAGGATCCGTCGAAGCCGGATCGGTGGGACGGTAGAAGATCATCTGCACGTTGCTTGCCATGGGGAAGATCTCGTGGTTGCGCCAGCGATCGGCCAGCCCGTCAAGAGTGTCGCTCTCGTCGCCATAGTGGTCGAGCTCCATGAAGATCACCAGAGGCATCACAACCACCTCATGACCAAACCTCAGATTGGCCGAAGGATAGGTTGAGGTGAGCGTGGTGTCGGCGCTTGACAGGATGTTTTCCACCAGATTTCGCTGTGAGAATGAAGCCAGGCCGTCGCTCTGCGGCATATTGCCGTAGCGGGCAAACCATGATGCGTTGTTCCTCTCCCAGCGATCGCGCATCTCGCGGTCTGAAAAAATATCGTAAGGCGCCGGCATACCCTTATGGCTCTGGGCATTGCCCGCTATGTTGAACAGATAGTGGAAGAGGGAGCTTACGTTGAGCGAATCCTTGGCCCACACGGTGTCGGTCACCAGCTTGGGCAGGAAGTCGCCCATGTAATTATGCTTCCTGGCAAACTCCTTATACACCGGATCAGCCTTGGCGGCCGCCTTGCGGGCAATGGAGTCGCCATAGTTCATATAGCGCATATCGGCATAGGAGGCATCGGAAGTAACGATCAGTGACGGATTTGCCGCCTTGAGCTCCTGAAGCTCATTGTCCATCGACAGGATGCAGCGGATCACGACAGTGGAACGGGCGTCGACCCTCGCCGCCCCCTCAAACACCTCGGGGAAGTTGGCAAGCATACGCCGCGCAATGCCGCGATGCTGCTCGGCGCCGACATCGGTGAGCTCGCCGTCGCGGCCTCTCGAAGCCACCTCGATCTCGCGGAGCTGTCCGAGCAGCTCCCGACCCCGTGGGGTGAGCTTGCCGGCCGCCTCGGCCTTGGCGAGGATCTCGACAGGGCGGGTATATGCCTTGGTGCCTATATGCCAGCGGGAGCCGTGGCGTCCGTAGTGCTCGATATGATAAGGCACATAACCCTCGGGGGCTGGCGTGAGCTCGGGGAGCGGATTGGCCGGATAGGGATAGGCGTAATAGTTGCTCGCCATGCGGCGATAGTCCTCGTTTGGCTCCACGGCAAAGGTCGCAGAGGCCACGCCGAGAGCCACTGCTCCGGCAAGAATGGATGAAAGAAGTCTCATGATATTAGAAGTGCAGGTGATTATTTCGTTGACGGGAAAGGCTGAGTGTTGGGTTGATCCGAACGCAGTCGGTCAAGATCGTGGTAGAGCGCGTCGAAGTCGATGACGGTCTGACCCTGCAGTCGCTGAAGGGCCCGCTGGTTGCCTGTCTGGGTCGATGAGCCCTTAGCCTGCCATATCAGCCTGACAGTCTTCATCACCGTAGGGTTGGTACATTTGCCTGATGCGAAGAATGGATCGGATGCTATCGTGCCGAGCTTGCCCGTGGCAAAAAGATCAAACATGGCAAGGGCATCGGGAGAACGGAGCGAGTCGCGATACCACACGTTAGAGCGGTTGAGATAGGCATAGTCGGCTTTAGGGTCGACCGGAGCCGGAGCATCAGGGTCGGGAGCAACTTCGGGTTCGGGCTTGGGTTCGGGAGCTGGATCGGGGATTTCGGAGGGCTCTGAGCTTTCGGAGTTCTCAGAATTCCCGGAGTTCTCAGAGATCTCTGAAGGCTCTGAAGGCTCTGAAGGCTCCAATGCCACTGGCGCCGTGACGGTCACAACGGCAGCTGCCTCCCCTTCAGGCTGTTCGGTCAGCGTAGTATCGTATGTGTTGACATGCTCGAATATCCCCGGCAGATAGCTCACAGCGACGATGGCAACGGCTATGGCCACAAACACGAGAAGCAGGACGAGCCAGATGCCGTTTCCACGCTTCTTGCGCGTAGGCTTGGCATCATCGACATTTGCCGCCTGTCCGGAGCTCTCCTGACTCTCAGCCGGCTCCTCACGAGGCTCCTCACGCAGATCGATCAGGTAGCCCTCCTCGCCATAAACCTTGACAGGCAGCCGACGGGCACGGTGGCCGTGGAAATTGCCGGCACGGAGCAACTTGTATTCCGACGAATCCTCCTTGATGTCGATCTCCGAGCGCACAACCCGATCCTCGTCAAAACGCAAGGCGAGCAAGATCTTCCTGTGCTCGGATGTGGGCTCCTGAATCTCTGCCAGCTCGGTGGTCTCGGAGGGCTCTGAGATCTCGGGGTCCTCAGAGGGTTCGGATATATCTGAGGGCTCGGAGGGTTCTTCCTCCTTCGGCTCGAGAGTGATGCCGAGAGCCGAGAGAGGGCGCACCCTCATCGTTGCTCCGTCATACTCCACAAACGGGCTGGGACGACCGGCCTGCAGGGTCTGGACATTGTCGGCCATACCCTCGGCAAAATAAGTCAGTGTGAGCTCCTTGCCATGCTCGATCTCCTTCTCCGACGGCCGCACGCCTTCGGGAAAAATCACAGCGTAGCGACGGACAAGAGGAGTGTCGACGCAAGTCACCGACGGATCGTCGGCCACGGCCTGACGAAGCGCCGCAGTGGCCGGCGCAAGGATGGTGCATGAATAACGGGCCGTGGCCTCCTGAGCCGGAAACGACAGCGCCCTATCTATATCGCGGCCCGACAGGAAATGACGGATAGCCGTGCCCGTAGCCTCGGTGAGCTGCGAGGGGGTCGGCAGCATATCGGCAGGAGCCCGCAGCGGCGCAACCGGCATATCGGCCGAGTGCAACGCCTCGAAAAACTCATCGCCGCCGCCGGGAAAGGCCGCCGCAATGCGCAGGGCGTCGAGAACACGCAGACCCGGAAGCAGACGGCCGTCGGCAACCGTCACCGACACACTTCCGCGCCGGGTGACACGGCTGAATCGCCATCCGCGGTCAACCGGAGTGATGACATACACCTCCTCCGTGCCGGCCACAAAGAGGTCGAGGGCTCCCGTATCGGTCCCGGCTGAAATATTGAGATATGAATAAGAGTCCATAGATAGTGGTAGATTGCGACTTAGGGACATTATCTATCCCCTGGCGCGCTTAACCGACAAAGGTACTCAAAATCTCTTATCTGTCAAAAATAAAATGCCGTCGTGCCTCCGGGGCAAAATCTTGCACAGATGGACGCAGAGTTAATTTATGTTATATTTTGTTAATAAATCAGGGCGAGCCGATGAATCAACCCCGCCGCAGGAGACCTTATTTGCGCAGACATCAATTTTTTACTATCTTTGCAGCGCAATAAGTCACCGGAGGGGGCCATCGTGCTTCCTCCTTTTGTTTGCGTCAACCCTATATCCTCATGATAGACAAGCAACTGATAAAGGCGGCCGTAGAGGAGGAACTCGCCGCTACCGACGGATTTCTGGTCAACCTCAACGTGACACCCGACAACCGCATCACCATCGAGATCGACTCCCCTACAGGAGTTGACATAGACGAGTGCGTGCGCCTGACCCGCGCCATCGAAAGCCGCTTTGACCGCGATGTCGAAGACTATGAGCTGGAAGTCGGCTCGGCCGGCCTCACAGCCCCCTTCCGCGTCCGCGGCCAGTATGAGAAAAACGTGGGCCGCGATGTGGCGCTCCTCACCGCCGACGGCCGCAAGCTCTACGGACGCCTCCTCTCGGTAGGCGACGGCGAGGGTATGGACTTCCCCTTCACCGTGGCGGTGGCTGAGAAAGTCAAGGAGCCCGGGCGCAAACGTCCGGTCACCGTGGAGCGCGAGATCACATTCCGCCCCGCCGATGTCAAGTCGATAGCCTATGACATCAAATTTAAATGATCCCCCTTCCAATCAGATAACAGATAAGCCTCTATATAACGACTATGGCCAAGAAAAACGATGCGCCCAACATGGTGGAGCGCTTTGCCGAATTTAAGGAACTCAAGAACATCGACAAGACAACGATGGTGTCGGTGCTCGAGGAATCGTTCCGCAACGTGCTTGCCAAGATGTTTGGCACCGACGAGAATCTCGACGTGATCATGAACCCCGACAAGGGCGACGTGCAGATCTTCCAGAACCTCGAGGTGGTGGCCGACGGCAACGTCCATAACCCTAATCTCGAGATCAGCCTCTCCGATGCCCGCGCCGACGGCGATCCCGACTGCGAGATAGGCGAGGAGCACACCCGCGAGATAATATTCGCCAACTTCGGCCGACGCGCCATCCTCAACCTGCGCCAGACCCTCCAGAGCAAGATCCTCGATCTGCAGAAAGAGGCTATCTACTCCAAATTCAAGGAGCTCGAAGGTCAGCTCGTAAGCGGCGAGGTCTATCAGACCTGGAGCCGCGAGACCCTCCTGCTCGACGATGACAAGAACGAGCTGCTCCTGCCCAAGAGCGAGGCCATTCCGGGCGACTTCTTCCGCAAGGGCGAGACCGTGAGAGCCGTTGTGTCAAACGTCGACAACAAGAACAACAACCCGAAGATCACCGTGAGCCGCACATCGCCCGACTTCCTGCGCCGCCTCTTCGAGCTCGAAGTGCCCGAGATTGCCGAGGGCCTCATCAGCATCCGCGCCGTGGCCCGCATCCCGGGCGAGCGCGCCAAGATCGCCGTCGAGAGCTACGATGACCGCATCGACCCCGTAGGCGCATGTGTGGGTGTACGCGGTTCGCGTATCCACGGCATCGTCCGCGAACTCCGCAACGAGAACATCGACGTGATAAATTACACCAGCAATCCTTCGCTCTTCATCCAGCGCGCGCTGTCGCCCGCCAAGATCTCGTCGATCCGTCTCGACGAAGAAGAAAAGAAGGCCGAAGTATTCCTGCGCCCCGAAGAAGTATCACTCGCCATCGGTAAAAACGGCCTCAACATCAAGCTCGCCTCGATGCTCACCGGCTATGTGATCGACGTATACCGCGACACTGAAGACAACACCGTCGAAGAAGATATCTACCTCGAAGAATTCAAGGACGAAATCGACGAATGGGTAATCGAGTCGCTCAAGAACGCCGGCTTCGTTACGGCCAAGAACGTGCTCAACGCTCCCCGCGAGATGCTCATCGAAAAAGCCGACCTCGAAGAGTCGACCGTCGACAACGTCATTGCCATCCTCAAGGCAGAGTTCGAAGACTGATAGTCTCAGCCTCCTCCTCTTATATTAATCAATAAAAATAAAACAACGACATCGCCTCGAGTCCCGCGCAGCGTCCGGGCGAGCCGATCGATAGAAACAGTTATATGGCGAAAACGAAAATCAGTACATTAGCAAAAGACCTTAACGTGGCCCTCCCCACCGTTATCGACTTCTTGCACAAAAAGAACATCAACATCGACGCCAGTCCCAACACCCGAGTTGAGGATGACGTAGTCGAGCTGCTGATGAACGAGTTCAAGCATGACAAGGCCATGAAACCACAGGCTGCTCCCCGCGCGCCGAAGCCCGCTCCCGCTCCGAAACCGGCACCCGAACCGGCTCCGGCAGTTGTCGAGACCCCAAAGGCTGAGGCTGCCGGACCGCGCATTCTCGGCAAGATCGAACTTGACAAAAAAGGCAATCCTGTCGTAAAGAAGCCCGAGGCCGCTCCTGTCGTTGTAGAAAAAGCTCCCGAGGCTCCCGCCCCCAAGGCAGAACCCAAGCCCGAGCCCAAACCGGCGCCTGCTCCCAAACCTGAGCCAAAGCCCGAAGTGAAGGCCGAATCAAAACCGGCCCCGGCGCCTAAGCCCGAGGCGAAACCTGCACCCAAGCCCGCTCCGGCTCCCGCTCCAAAGGCCGAGCCGAAACCTGCGCCCAAACCTGCGCCTGCTCCGGCACCCAAGCCTGAGCCCAAACCCGAAGAGAAGCCTGCGCCCGCTGAGCCCGAAGTGTTCGAACTCAAGCGCAAGCCGGCCGCTCCGAGCATCAACGTCGTCGGCAAGATCGACCTTGACGCCATCAACCAGTCGACCCGTCCGAAGAAGAAATCGAAGGAAGAACGTCGCCGTGCGGCAATTCAGGGAGGCGAAGCTGTACAGGGCGACCGCAAAAAGCGTAAGCGCATCAACGGCAAAGAGAAGGTCGATATAGAAAAGACCGGTCAGCAGGCCGCTCAGAACGAGCGTCAGCAGCGTAAGTCAGGCCAGGGAGGAGGCCAGGACAACCGCGGCGGCAAGAACGCACCCAAAGAAAACAAGAAGCGCAACGACCGTCGTCCCGCGGCTCCGCAGCACGTCGAAGTCAGCGACGAAGACGTTTCGAAGCAGGTAAAAGAGACCCTCGCACGCCTCACCAACAAAGACAAAGGTCTGAAGAAGGGCGCAAAGTGGCGCAAAGAGAAGCGCGAGATGGTCGCCAACCGCGAGCGTGAGGCCGCCCAGGCTGAAGCAGCCGAAAGCCGTGTGCTCAAGCTCACCGAATTCGTTACGGCCAACGACC
>CAYWWE010000057.1:0-15035 GCA_964461785.1 uncultured Bacteroides sp. | reverse complement strand
AGCCAGTCGATCGACTCGGCGTCGAGGTGGTTGGTGGGCTCGTCGAGGAGCAGTACGTCGGGCTGCTGAAGGAGCAGTCGGCACAGGGCTACGCGGCGGCGCTCGCCTCCCGAGAGGGTCGAGATCTTCTGGTCGTCGGGCGGACACTGCAGGGCGTCCATGGCGCGCTCCAGCTTATTGTCGATGTTCCATGCGTCGGCTGCATCGAGCGCATCCTGAAGCTCGGCCTGACGGGCGATGAGCTCGTCCATCTTGTCGGGATTCTCAAGCACTTCGGGATCGCCGAAGGCTTCGTTTACCTTGTCAAACTCGGCGAGAAGATCCATTGTGTGCTGCACTCCCTCGCGGACAACCTCTATGACAGTCTTGTCGGGGTCGAGCTGAGGCTCCTGTTCGAGATAGCCTACAGAATAGCCGGGGCTGAACACCACCTCGCCCTGATAGTTCTTGTCTATGCCGGCAATGATCTTCAGGAGGCTCGATTTACCCGAGCCGTTGAGGCCTATGATGCCGATCTTGGCTCCGTAGAAGAAGGAGAGGTATATGTTTTTAAGGACTTGCTTTTGAGGTGGGTAAGTCTTGCTTACGCCAACCATCGAGAATATGATTTTCTTGTCGTCGGCCATATTGGGTTACAGGGGGTCGATTGGTTTTCGGAATGGTAAGACTTGATCACTTGCGGCGCTTCGGGGCCGTGCGGTAGGGATATTCGGGGGTGGTGCGTCCTGCAGCGATGTTGTTGAGCTTGTTGCGGATAAGCTGCCGGCGCATCAGGTTGACGCGGTCGGTGTAGACCTTTCCGTCGAGGTGGTCGAGTTCGTGCTGCACTATGCGGGCGGCAAATCCGCTCACTTCCTCCTCGCAGGGCTTGAGGTCGCGGTCGAGATAGCGCAGGCGGATATGCTCCACGCGCCTCACCTCTTCCGACAGGCCCGGCAGGCTCAGGCAGCCCTCGTCGCGGGCCACTTCCTCGCCGTCGAGAATCTCGAGCTCCGGATTGATGATAGTGCGCTTGAATCCCTCGCACTCGGGAAAACGCTCGGCGAGCGGAGAGCCGTCGATCACCACCATCGCTATGCTCTTGCCGATCTGAGGTGCGGCCAGGCCTACACCGTCGGAGGCATACATGGTCTCGAACATATTGTCGATCAGCTCGGGCAGGGCGGGGTCGGAGGTGTCGACAGGGGCAGCCACGGCGCGGAGCACCGGGTGGCCGTAAAGATATATCGGTAGTCTCATTGAGTAAATAAAATTCAAAGTGATCCGGAGCCGGACTGGCGATATGCGCGGCTCTCGAGATAGTCGTTGAGGATGATTGTGGCGGCCATGCGGTCAACGACTGCCTTGTCGCGCCGCTGCGAGCGGCTCATGCCGGCGTCGAGCATGGAGCGGTGGGCGAGCGATGAAGTGAACCGCTCGTCGAAAAACACTATCTCTATCCCGGCCGGGAGCGCCTTGCGGAGCGCGCCTATGCCGGGACGGATGTAGCGCATTGACTCGCTCGGCGATCCGTCGAGTTGAGTCGGGAGCCCCACCACTATGGTATCGACCTTTTCCGTGGCCACATATTTCTTGACGTATGAAGTGAGCTCGGAGGTGGCGACGGTGGCGAGCGCAGTCGCAACGATGCGCGACGGATCGGTCACCGCGATACCGCAGCGACGCCGACCGTAGTCGATGGCCATGAGTCGTCCCATGATGCAAAGTTACTAATTTTTTGCCACACAGCCATCGCCCGCCGCTAAAACCGGGGAGAGTTTACATGGGATCGACGTCGTAGTAGATCATGGCGCGGCGCAGGGGTTCGTAGCGGGCTTCGGCCAGACGGGTGTGGATGGCGTTGAGCAGTTCGCGCACACGGCTCACCGGTGCATCAGCTTCGATCTTGAGCATCAGGCGGCGTATGAAGAAGTTTTGCACGCGCCCTACGGGTGGTGCATCGGGTCCGGCAACACGCTGGTCGCCGAACACGGCCCGCAGATGACTGCCGTAGGTCTCGGCCAGGGCGTCGGCCGCAACCTTCTCGCGATGCTTGATATAGACGTAGATAAGGCGGACAAAGGGGGGATAGCGGAAGGCGCGCCGCTCCTCGATCTCGCGGTCATAAAATGCGCGGTAGTCATGAGCCGCCACGAGTGGGAACACCGGATCGTCGGGCCGACGGGTCTGTATCATTACCGTTGCCGGATCCGCTCCCTCGCCATCATTACGTCGGCCTGCGCGGCCTGCCACCTGCTCCAGCATGGCATAGGCACGCTCGGAGGCGCGGAAGTCGGGGGCGGAGAGCATGGCGTCGGCATTGGCCACGACTACAGCCTTCACCCCTCCGAAGTCAAGGCCTTTGGTGACCATCTGGGTGCCTATCAGGATCCGTGACTTTCCCGACGAGAAATCGTCGATGAGACTCTGGTGGGCGTCTTTGGCTCTGGTTGAGTCGAGATCCATCCGGGCAATCTTCACGTCGGTGAAGATGGTATCGGCTTCATCTTCCACCCGCTCTGTCCCGTAGCCCACCACCTCGACCGAGCCGGGAGTCTTACATGCCGGACATACGGCCGGAAGCGGATATTGGGTGCCGCAATAGTGGCATACGAGCTTGTTGAGTGCGCGATGGTAGGTGAGGGTCACATCGCAGTGCTCGCACTTCGGAGTCCATGCACACTGGCGGCACACGGCCATGGGGGCATAGCCCCGGCGGTTGAGAAAGACGATGGCCTGACCGCCCGAGTCTATCGCGCTCCTGACCAGATCGATGGCGGGATTGGAAAAGATGCCGTGGAGTTGCCCGGTCTGGCGCGCCCGGGTCAGATCGGTCAGCTCGATGCGGGGCAGGGGGGCTGAGCCGAAGCGCTCGGTCAGTTCAACGAGCCCATACTTGCCCGAGAGAGCCTTGTAATAGGTGTCGATGGCGGGTGTGGCGCTGCCGAGGAGTGTCTTGGCACCATGCATACGGGCCAGGACGGTTGCCGCATCGCGGGCATTGTAGCGTGGTGCCGGATCCTGCTGCTTGTAGCTCGAATCGTGCTCCTCATCGACAACCACCAGGCCGAGGCGGTTGAAGGGCAGGAAAAGGGCTGAGCGGGCGCCGATCACTATGACGGGATCGGTGGAGTTGAGCAGGCGTCGCCAGATCTCGACCCTCTCGTTATCGGAAAATTTTGAGTGGTAGACTATGACCTTGGAACCGAACACACGCTGAAGGCGCTCGGTGAGCTGGGTTGTCAGGGCAATCTCAGGGACGAGCATGAGGCACTGGCGACCCTGTTTGAGCACATAGTCAAAGAGATGGATGTAGAGCTCGGTCTTTCCCGACGAGGTCACGCCGTGGAGCAGTGTCACCTCGCGCCCTCCGAGCCACGAGCGGTGGAGGCCGTCGAGAGCCACGCGCTGGGCTTCGCTCAACTCGGGTAGCTCTCCCGACGGATGGCCGCTGTAGGTGAATCGGCTCACGACCTTACGGTAGGTCTCGACAAGCCCTTTCTTCTCCATAGCGGCGATTACGGGAAGGGTTACATCGGCGCGCTCCATCAGCTCGGTGCGGGTCACCTCGCGGGTGTCGGCATCGCGCCTCATGACGCCGCTCAGTTCGATGAGCGCCAGCAGGGCACGCTCCTGTTTTGGCGCACCCTTAACCCGGGCAAAGGCTTCGGTGAAATCGGTGGCGGATGGGCCGGCCACGAGGCGCACGCAGCTGATCGTGCGGGGCCTGAAGCGCTCGACAATTTTCTCGGACACGGTCACGACCTTCCTGGCAATGAGGCGCGACACTATCCTCGGCAGCGAGGTCAGGCCGGTGGCTTTCTCCAGATCGGCCATCGACATCCGTTTACCCTCATGGTCAAGTGTCTGGACAACGGTGATCTCATGACGCGACAGCCGGTCGGTCGGATCCTCCTCCCAGTCGGGTTCGAGGTCGATAAAAGTCTCGCTCTCGAGCTTCAGGCCTGCGGGGAGGGCGGCTTTCATCACATCGCCTACGGTGCAGAAATAATAATCGGCTATCCAGCGCCACAGTTGAAGCTGGTTGCGCCGGAGGATAGGCCCGTCGTCGAGGATGGTTTCGATCTCTTTCGGCTCTACGCCCTCGGGCTGCTTCACTCCGAGCGCTGCCACTATGCCGGTGTAGCGCTTGCGCTTGCCGAAGGGCACAACCACACGATGCCCCTCGCGGATGGATTGTTCCATCGCGGGGGGCACCATGTATGTGAATGGCCCCGGCAGGGGCAACGGCAGGATTACTTCGGCAAACACTCGGCGGGAAGAAGAAAAATATATTACTTGAGGTTTTCCCTCACTCGGTCGAGAAACTCCTTCATGCGGCCTGAATCGCGGTGGGCCACTATGTCCTGAAGCTCAGAGAGGCGCTCCTGAATCAGCCTGAGCTGCTCGGGGGTGTTGGGATTGAACAGGATCTCGCTCAGCAGGTAATCGTCTTCCGACATCAGTCCGTGGGCTATCTGCATGTGGCGCTTGAAGGTGGTGCCGGGTGCATCCTGATGCTTCATTATTCCGGCAAACACGAGAGTGGAGGCGAAAGGAATCGAGAGAGAGTAGGCTATGGTCTGGTCATGCTCCTCAAATGAATACTCCTCGATATGCAGCCCGAGACGGTTGTAGATGTCGAGGAAAAAGAGGCGTGCCATGTGGTCGCCCTCGGTGATTACGATTGCGTTTTCGTTGGCAAGGTTGCTCAGCGAGGCAAAGGTGGGACCGAACATGGGGTGGGTCGACACGAAGCGGTGGCCACACGAGGCATAGAACTCCGGCAGTCCGGTCTTTACCGATGCTATGTCGCTCAGGATAGCGTCGGGGCTGAGATGGGGCAGAACGGCCTTGAATGCGTCGAGGGTGTACTTGACCGTGGCGGCATTGATGACGAGCTCGGGATTGAAGCCGTCGATCTCGTCGAGCGACGAGAAGCGGCGGCAGTTGTAGGCGAAGCGCAGGCGGCGGGGGTCGGGATCGTAAACGGCCACATCGTGGTCAAACGAAAGCAGGTCGCAGAAAAACGACCCCATCTTGCCGGCGCCGAGGATCAGTATTCTCATCGTGTGCGGTCGTTGAGGACTTCAATCTGCTGGCGCACGCTCTCCTCGTGGATGGCGAGCAGGATTGCCTTGAGGAAGTCGGTGCCCATGCCCATTTCCTGACCTATCTTGACGCGGGTGCGCATCACGTCGTTGTAGCGGTTGGCCTGCACCACGGGCATACGATGCTCCTTCTTGTACTGGCCTATCTCGCGGCTCACGCGCATGCGCTTGGCCAGCACCTCAAAGAGCTCGTTGTCGATCTGGTCGATCTGCTGGCGGAGCAGGGTGAGGTTTTCGGTTGACTGGCGTGAATCGCGCACTACGAGAGTGTTGAGGATGTAGTTGAGGATCTCGGGGGTGAGCTGCTGCGAGGCATCGCTCCAGGCCTTGTCGGGGTCGCAGTGGCTCTCGATGATGAGGCCGTTGAAGCCCATGTCCATGGCCTGCTGCGAGAGGGGCGCTATGAGCTCGCGCTTGCCGCCGATGTGTGAGGGGTCGCAGATGATGGGGAGAGCGGGATAGCGCAGACGGAGCTCGATGGGGATGTGCCACTGGGGCATGTTGCGGTAGAGATGCTTGCCGTAGGTCGAGAAGCCGCGGTGTATGGCGCCCAGACGGTGTATGCCGGCATTGTAGATGCGCTGCAGTGCACCGATCCAGAGCTCGAGATCGGGGTTGACGGGGTTCTTGACCAGCACCGGCACATCAATCTTGGCTTCGGCCAGGGTGTCGGCAATCTCCTGCATGGCAAACGGGTTGGCCGATGTGCGGGCACCGATCCAGAGCAGATCGACTCCGGCTTCAAGGGCCTGCTCAACGTGCTGCCGGGTGGCAACCTCGGTGGAGGTGTACATTCCGGTCTCTTTCTTCACTTCCTTGAGCCATTCGAGGCCGGGAGCGCCTACGCCCTCGAAGCCTCCGGGCTTGGTGCGGGGTTTCCATATTCCGGCGCGGAAAATCTTGATGCCGTTGGTGGCGAGCTCGCGGGCGGTACACATTACCTGTTCCTCTGTCTCGGCGCTGCAGGGGCCGGCTATGATCAGAGGCTGATTGGGGTCGATGCCTTCAAATTCAATAGGCTTGAGATCTTTCATATATGCTGTAGGATTTATTATCTGATTTATTTGTTTTTCCACTCGCGGATGCGGGCCAGGGCGCGACGCATATTCTCTTCGGTGGCGCAGAGACTGATGCGGATGTAGCGGTCGCCGTTGGATCCGAATATGAATCCGGGGGTGATGAACACCCGCGCCCCGTAGAGCACGGCATCGGCCAGCTGCTCGCTCCCTTCGGAGCTGTCGGGAATCCGTCCCCACAGGAAGAGTCCGCGCTGGGCGGGATCGAATGTGCAGCCGAGCTCGGTCATGATCTCCTCGGCCACGGCGCGGCGCGAGGCATAGACGGCGTTGAGCTCGCGATACCAGTCGGGGCCGAGCGCGAGGGCTTCGACTGCGGCTTTCTGCATGGGGCGGAACTGGCCTGAGTCGATATTGCTCTTGACCTTGAGCACCCACTCCACAAACCGGGGATTGGATGCGAGCATACCCATGCGCCATCCGGCCATGTTGTGGCTCTTTGAGAGGGAGTTCATCTCGATGGCAACATCCTTGGCTCCTTCGACCTGAAGGATGCTCAGCGGCTTGTCGTTGAGGATGAAGCTATAGGGATTGTCGTGGGCTATGACGATGTTGTGGCGCCGGGCAAAGTCGACGAGCTTTTCAAATAGCTCGAGAGTGGCCGGGGTGCCGGTGGGCATGTGGGGGTAGTTGACCCACATCAGTTTGACACGGTCGAGCGGCAGGCGCTCGAGAGCGTCGAAGTCGGGCATCCAGCCGTTTCCCTCAGTGAGGTCGTAGGGGATGATGTCGGCTTCGGCCAGACGGCTCACCGAGGTATAGGTTGGATATCCGGGATTGGGCACGAGCACTGCGTCGCCCGGGTTGAGGAACGCGAGCGAGATGTGGAGGATGCCCTCTTTCGAGCCGATCAGTGGCTGGATCTCCCGAGCCGGATCGAGCTCCACGCCATAGATGCGCCTGTACCAGTCGGCAAAGGCCTGACGGAGCGGAGCTATGCCGACGTAGGGCTGATAGGAGTGGGAGTCGGCGGCGTTGGCGTCGGCCACGAGTGCGTCGATCACCCCGGGGGCGGGCATACGGTCGGGACCGCCTATGCCGAGCGAGATGATATCCTTGCCCTGGGCGTTGAGAGCCGCTACTTCGCGGAGCTTGCGGGAGAAGTAATATTCCTTTACGTTGGCCACACGGTTGGCCGGTTTTATTGCGTCAGATTTCATTTTGGCAGGATTTATACTCGCCGAGCGAGCGGAAGTCGTTGATCAGTGGGCGGACGGCATCGATGGCCTGGCGATAGCGCACCATCGAGTCGAAGGTAAGGTCGGCGTAGAAACGGTATTCCCATTCGCGGCCTAAGATCGGCATCGACTGTATTTTGGTGAGATTGATGTCGTAGAACGAGAAGATGGTGAGCACTTTGGAGAGCGCGCCGTGGGTGTGGGGAAGGGTGAAGACGATCGACGCTTTGTCGCACTCCTCGGCGCGGGGTCTCAGCCCGGGAGCGGCAAGCGGATCGGCGAGGATGAGGAAGCGGGTGAAGTTGCGCTTGTTGGTCTCGATGCCCCGCTCAAGGATGTCGAGGCCATAGAGCTCGGCGGCGAGCTCGCCGCACACGGCTGCCATATCCGGATCGGTCTTTCCCTCGGCAATGAGTTTGGCTGTGCCGGCGGTGTCAAACATCTCGGTTAGCTTCAGCGAGGGATGATGCCTCAGAAATTGCTCACACTGCATCAGAGCCATGGGGTGGGAGCCTACTTCGGTGATGTCGGCGAGGGTCTTGCCCTTGGAGGCGCAGAGCACATGCGAGATCCTCATCTTTATCTCGCCTACAATGGTGTGGGACGAGCGGCGGAGCAGCTCGTGGTTCTGGAGCAGAGCCCCGGCAATGGTGTTTTCTATCGCCATGATGCCTATGAGGGAGGCATCGGAGTCGAGGGTCTCCATCATCAACGGAAACGATTCGCACTCAATGGTGTCGATCTCCTCACTGTTGAAATAGGCGCGGGCGGCGGCATCGTGGAAGCATCCGGCCACACCTTGTATCGTTACTCGTCGGCTCATTGTGAGAGATTGATTGTTATTGGGGGGGGGTGATTGGTTGTCTATTAAAAAAATGTGTCCCGACTTCATCGTGATGAGGCCGGGCATCGGGATTGGCGGAGAGAAAAATCGGTGATCCGTATTGCTGTCTACCGACTCGGTTATTTCTGCACATGCCTGTTGCCGACGCCCTTTTCTACGTAATAGAAAAACACTTCGGAGCAAAAATAATATGCGTAAAATCGAGTCATAGGATGTCGGAGTCTATTACGATATACCAAGCGTTGAGCACTCGGCATGTCATAATGTAGCGCAAAGGTACAGCTTTCGCTTTAATCCGCCAACTTTTTGCCCCGGAAACTGAAAAATTTATTTCCGGGGACAAGGGCGTCAGGCGGGCTTGCTCTCGGGGAGGAAGACAAAGTAGACGGCAGCCACGAGGCAGAGCGCTGCCACAAAATGATTCCAGCGCAGATGGAAGCTGTCAAAGGCTATAATGCTGAATATGATGAAGACCACGAGGGTGATCACCTCCTGCATCACCTTGAGCTGCATCAGCGAGTAGGGGCCTCCGTTGCCCTCGAAGCCCATGCGGTTGGCCGGCACCTGAAAGCAGTATTCAAGCAGGGCTATGCCCCATGAGATCAGAATCACTACATAGAGGGGCCATGAGCTGCTTATGCCCGTGCTCTGGAGCTTGAGGTGGCCATACCAGGCGAGGGTCATGAAGATATTGCTCACGACAAGCAACACTACCGTTGCGATCATCGGATTCATAGCAGATTGATTTAGATACGTTGTCTGTTTGGTTCTTTTTTTTTCGAGCTGCAAAATTATATCAAAGCATAGAAACAGACAAGTCCTGATCTGCCAAATCTGCCGGGAGGCCGGGGGTCAGAGGGTGTATTTGAGCATGAGGATGGCTTCGAGCGGCCTGAGGGCAAATGAGTAGGAATAGATGTCGGAGTTGCGCAGATAGGTGTAGCTGTAGGCTTTGGTGTTGGCCAGGTTGCGGGCCGCGAGCTCGAGGTCGATCTTGCGGGATATATGATAGATGGCGCTGCAGTCGACAAAGAAGCTCGCTTTCGACTTGTCGGCCATTATGTCGCTGCGGGTATAGTTGGCCGATGCTGTCAGGCCGAGCTTTTTCAGCGGATGGCTCGAGATCTTCAGATTGACCGAGGTGGAATTGGTATGAGTGGAGCCGGCTGTGAGCGACACCTTCTGAGTTGAATAGGTGTGGGTGAGGTCGAGGGTCATGTCGAGATAGTTTTTCAAGGGGCTGCTGTTGATCATCAGATGCCCCATGACCGAATTGAGTGTCATCTTCATGATATGGCTTTGGCGGATGATGTCGTTGCTCAGCATCTCATAGTTGCCGTCGAGCGAGAACACTGTGTGCCAGGAGTAGACCTTTTTTGAGGCCGACAGATTGGCCGACAGCTGACGGCCCTTGTTGTCGATATTCCGGGCCGACGAGACGATGTCGTCCTGATCGTTGATGGTCAGTCCGCTCAGACGGTTGGTCGTGTTGCGGCGCAGCGACACGCTGGCCGAGGTGAACACTGCGTGGTAGGCATTGCGGGATGAGAAGGAGGCGGTGACATAGTCGCTGTTGCGTCTACGCAGGATCCCGGTGCCGGGTATGGTGCGCTGCCTGAAGGTGGTGTAGATAGGTTGGGTCAGATAGTCGGATATTCCGCCGAGTGAGTTCTGCCGCCCGATGGTCAGCGACAGGGATGTGTGCGATGGGGTGGAATATCGCAGGCTGCTGCGGAAATTGACGTCGAATCGGTCGGCGGGATGGCTCTGTCCCGACGCGGCCTCGGTGAAGTCGAGCCAGTTGAAAATCAACGGGGCCGACAGATTGAGCGAGAATCTTTCTGTGAAACGGTTCTGATAAGTCGGCTCAAGGGTTAGGGTTATGTCGTGGCCGTGCACATCGTTGCCGGGTTCGGCGGGGCGGGGCATATTGTCGGCCGACCGGAACTGATCATACCGGAGGTCAAAATTGCTCTTGATGCCGATATTTGAGTTTGAGGTCAGAAACCATGAGTAGCCGAGGGTCTCGGTGTTGCGCAGGGTGTAGCCCCTGACGGTCTGCGAGATCACCGGCTGGTCGTCGCACAGAGCCGAGAGGCGGTTGAAGGGCGTGGAGCCAAACTGGGTGTCGGACTTGAAATCGAGCATTATGCCGCCGATGCGGAATGTGCCGTTGAAGGTGTTGCGCAGATTGTAGTCGCGGGTCGTCACGCACTGGAGATAGTCCCGATCGTTGGCAACATCGTAGCGGTTTGAGTTGAAGTGCCCCACAAACGATAGCTTGTCAGCCATATAGCGGCTGTTGGCATTGTTTTCGAGGCGCAGGCTGACCTTGGCCTCGCGCAGATGAGGATTGTTGTCGGCATCTTCGCGGATGATGATCGTGCCGTCGGCTCCGGTCACGTAAGTGATGGCCTGTGAGTTGGTGTAGCTGTTGTTTTCGTCGGTATAGTCGGCGGTGACGTTGAGGTTGGTAAATTCGCTGAACTTGCGTATGGCGTTGACCGAGGTGGAGAGGGAGCGGTTGCGGTAGTAGCGGTAAGTGGGGATCTTGGCCGAGCCGAAGGGGGTGAGGGGATAGATGTCGTAGGCCGGGGTGGTGCCCGAAAGATCGCTTTCGATCATCGACCGGGTCTCGTTGACGTATGATGTCCCGGCGTTGTTGCCCTTTGCGGTGATGATGGTCTGCACTTTGGGCGCTATGAGCATACCGAAGAGCTCGCCGAGCCACAGGGCGCGACCGTCGATGTCGGCACCCGCTCCCCCTTTCACGTTGCCCACCGGCCTGAGCATGCTCTTTTTCTTGAGCTTTAGGTTGAGGGCCGCATATTTGCTGAACTTCACATCCTTGAGCACTCTGATGGGCTGATGGTTTTCGTAGACATTGACCGCCACCACATCGTCGGGCGATATGTTGCGGCTCGCCAGGGTATAGCGTCCGGCCAGCAGGTCGAGACCCTCGATATAGAATTTGTTGATCGACTCGCCGTTGTAGGATATGCGGCCGTCGGTGGCCACATTGATTCCCGGGAGCTTCTTTATGATGTCTTCGATGGTGCGGTCGGAGGCCGTGCGGAACGAAGCCACATTGTAAGTCAGCGTGTCGCCCCGCGAGGAGATCGGAGGCACCCTGACGGTCACTTCCTTCAGCTTCAGAGCCTCCTCGTCCATCTTGACCACTGTACCGTTGATAAACTTGCCTACCGGCATGGCGATCCGGCGGAATCCTATCGACGAGAACACAATCGAATCCTGAGTCCCGGCGGGGGTGTAGGTGACATTGAAGGATCCGTTGCGGTCGGTTATGGTGTAGGCCAGAGGGTTGTCGCCGTTGACCAGGGTCACCGTGACCCTGTTGATGGGCGAGCCGGCCTGATCCTTTACCGTGCCCCTCAGCTCGAGTTTGTCATCGGCATACAGGCGCGGGATTGCAAGCAGCAGTCCTAAGAGTATGTAAAGTATAGTCCTCATAATTATTCAAGCTCGATGGGGTTGAAAAAAATCCTGTCAACGCCTTTTACTATGTTGCCGTCTTTATCTTTTGGCGCGAGCGCATTGCCTATCATAAACTGACCGGGATTGTGGAATGCCTCTTTCATTTCTTTGTTGAGTTTTTCCCGGGTCGTTGAAATATACCATCGGTTTGACAAGGTGATGCTGCACACATTGTTTCTCAGGGCAATTGCCTCGAACTTATGCTCCTTGTCCTCGCTTTCTGCTTTGAGGATCAGGCCGGGGAGACCGCCGAATTTCCAGGGTCCGTTGTCGATCGGTATGTCGGTGCAATACCAGACGGTCCAGTTGCGGCCTCGAAACGAGGTCGTTGCCTTGCGGCAGGGATAGCCGCAGATGGTATCTGCCCCTGAGGTCAGATCCCAGTTCATTGGATTGGAAGGCTCCTCGTAAACATAGTTGTCAGAGAGCAGAACGTGGTCGTAGGTCTTGGTAGTGGCAGCGGCATAGTCTTTTACAGTCGCTTCCCACGAAGGGTGAATTGACTGGGATAGCTTGTAATATTCGTTGCGCGTTATGCCATTGGGATAATCCTTATGCCGGATTGAGTCGATTTGATAGGCGCCATAGTCGAAATAACTGCTCACATGCCGTCCGATTGCAAGAATCTTTGGGTCAATTCTGGTCTCATTCATCACCGGGTCATACACAGTGTATTCGTAGATGCACTCCATATATGAAGAATCGAGATATATCGGCTCCTTGAATTTGGCCAGCTCGTTGCCGCGCGGGCCGAGATATTGGGCCGCTCCGGAGAGAGCAGTGCCCAAAAGGATGATGATTGCTAAGATTTGTTTCATAAAGATGATGTGAAGATGTAGGGGACATGCCTCGGGCATGTTGATCGGTTGATTTGAGGGGTGACGGTTGGCCAACTGTCGCGATGTCGGAGGGGGAGAGGCGTTCCGACGGATGCAAAGTTAGGGTGAACGGACGCGAAAAGTCAAAAAATGAATAACGGAAAAATAACGGAAATGCATTTCGGGGCCGACCCGTCATTTTTCCGTCATTTTCCCGTTATGGATGATTGCGAGGTAAGTGGTTTAATATAAGAATATTATGGCGTGTGATGCCTCACGGCCATTAATTGATGGAATTTTTATTTTTTTGCCACAATCCATCCCCCGATCAAATGGGGCAAGGGGATTATTCCAGCTCGATGGGGCTGAAGAAGTGGCGGCGATATTGCGAGATTATGCTGCTGCCATCTTCATCTTTAGGAACAAGGGTATTTCCTTTGTGAAATTGCGAGGGCTTCGTTCGGGATTCTTCAAACTCTTTATTGAATTTTTCGCGTGTTGTTTTTCGATACGTGAAGTCTTTCACGCCGATTTGTCGGGCAGCTTTCCTTATGGCGATAGCTTCGAATCGTTGCTGGTGGTCATCGCTTTCTGCCATCAGGATCAGTCCAGGCAGTCCGCCGAATTTCCAGGGGCCGTTGTCGATCGGGATCTCGGTAGTGTACCAAGCGGTCCAGTTGCGGCCACGGAACGATGTTGTAGCCTTGCGGCAGAGATGACCGCATATTTCCCGGGTTTCATTTCCGAGGGTCCATTTCATTAGATTCAATCCATCGTCATAGACATAATGGTCTGAAAATGGCAATCTGTCGTAGACCTTAATCGATTCACCATTGAAATTCTTGATAACGGCATCCCACGAAGGCAGGTGGGCAATCGAGTATTTCCGATACTCTGACTGGGCGAGTCCGTCGGGGTAATCGGCTGCTATTAACGAGTCAAGTTGAAATGCCCCGTAGTCGAAATATTTGCTGAAAGCTCTGCCTATCTGAAGAATCTTCACATCCTCTTTTCTCTCATCCAAAACGGGATCGTAAGCCGTATAAGAAAAGATACATTCCAATCTGGTAGAGTCGACTGGCAACAGGGCTGTCGGCTTTATGAGACGTTTGTTGGCTCCACCCGACGATTGAGCCGAAATACTCGAGGATAGAGAACAAGATATTATTAAGATTGTGGCGATATATGTACAGATTCGTTTCATAATGTGAGATAGAAAGCCTTCCTATAGCGTCTACATAAGAGCGCCATAGGAAGGCATATTGAGAAGAATGAGTTAGCCGGGAATAATTAGATAAGGACCCTCCGCTCCACATAATTCGAAGTTTAGATCCTGATAATATCCCTCGATATCCTCTGGAGTAAAATATTCGGGGAGTAGGCCGGCATCTATGGTGTAGGCTTGTTTTCCGCACCAACTAACGAAAATATCGGTAGCGCTGGCAGATAGCGTTACGGCCACGAGAGCCGCAGCAAGGATGAGCTTCTTTTTCATCGTGGGTAGAGTTAGGTGGATTGATAGTTTTTGGTTATGGAAGTATGGCCAATAATTCCATGTCGAGAGCAAAGCGACTCCGACAATGCAAATATAGACAAACGCTATAGAACTTCCAAATAAATTTCATAAAAATTAGAAAAAAGAATCTTAAGAGTTCCGAGGCTGAAAACTGAGGAGAACAGAGCGCGTCCGGTTATTCGAGCTCGAGAGGATTGTAGGGATAGAGCCTTACCGCCGGTGCCGTGATATTGCCGTCCTTGTCCTTGGGCGCCAACGGATTGCCGGAGAGGAAAATGCTTGTTTTTTTGCAGTATTCGTCCAGCTCTTTGTTATATCGCTCGCGGGTGGTCTGCTCATATCGGGACATGACCAAAGTAAACTCCCGGGTATTGTTGCGGATGGATGTGGCTTCAAGATTATGTTCGTTGTCGGCGCTCTCAACTTTGAGGATAAGTCCGGGCAGGCCACCGAATTTCCACGGCCCGTTGTCGATCGGGATGTCGGGAGCGTACCATGCAGTCCAGTTCCGACCTCGGAATGACGTGGTGGCCCTGCGGCAGGTCTGACCGCAGATCTCCTCAGTGCCGGGCTGGAGAGTCCAGTCCATAAGTTTCAATGGCTCTTCATAGACGTATTTGTCTATGATAACCCAATCGTAAGTATTCAATTTATTTGCGCTAAAATCTTTTATATATGCTTCCCAAGAGGGTAAGATTTTTACTGACAATTTATGATATTCATTTTGGGTAATGCCGTTGGGATAATCGGTTAACCTGATTGAATCGATCAGATATCCGCCATAGTCGGAGTATTTGCTTAGATTCCGGCCTATCGCGAGGATCTTGAAATCCTCCTTAGTCTCGTCAAGCATAGGATCGTGAACAATGTACTGGTAAATACACTCCAGATATGACGAATCGAGATGCTCCATATCAACGAATCGACTCAGCTGGTTGCCATAACGCGCAGGTAATTGAGCCGTCGCGCCGAGGGTCGTTGCTAAAAGGATAATGATGGCTAAGATTTGTTTCATGAG
>CAYWWE010000056.1:0-15297 GCA_964461785.1 uncultured Bacteroides sp. | reverse complement strand
TCTCCTTTTCCTCGAATTTCTCCACAATCACTTCGGCCGAGTAGGGGATCTCCTTGTCATAGTTGAGGAGGATCTTCTCTCGGATGATCTCGGTGACAAAGAAGCGGGCTGGCTTGTCGGTCAGCGCATCCTTGCCGAAATAGGGTGCATGCTCGGGAAGAAGCTCGACGATACGGGCCATGAGGTTGCTGACGTTGAAATGCTCCTTGGCCGAGGTGGGAAACACTTCGGCGTTGGGCAGAATCCCTTTCCATCGCTCCACTATCGCTTCGAGCTCAGACTGCTCCTTGACGAGGTCGATCTTGTTGATGACGAGCAGCACGGGCACTGTCTCCTTGGCCACCTTGGCCAGATAATCGGCGTTTTTGGTAGGATCCTCAACCACGTCGGTGACATAGATCAGGACATCGGCATCGGTAAGCGCTCCCTCCGAGAAACTTAGCATCGACTCCTGGAGCTTATATTTTGGCGACAGCACTCCGGGGGTGTCCGAAAAAACTATCTGATATTCGGGTGTGTTGACTATGCCCATGATGCGGTGGCGCGTGGTCTGGGCCTTTGAGGTGATGATGCTCACGCGTTCGCCCACGAGATCGTTCATGAGGGTTGACTTGCCCACATTGGGGTTGCCTACTATATTGACAAAACCTGATTTATGCATATCCTGAATCTTTTAATATTTGAAAAATGGTTATGAGATGACGGACCGCTTGGGAAGCCCGCCCGTATATATAAACAAAAATAGCACCACGATGGATGCTATTTCCGTTAAATTATTTTTCAGGAGGTGGCGATCAGAGATCCCAGATAAGATACATCGCACCCCATGTGAAGCCGGCACCGAAAGCTGTGAGGACAATCTTGTCGCCGGGTTTCAGACGATCCTTAAACTCGTCGAGGCAGATGGGTATCGAGGCGGCCGATGTGTTGCCGGTGTGCTCGATGTTGACAAGAACCTTTTCGGGCGCTATGCCTGCGCGGCTGCTGACAGCCTCGATGATGCGCATATTGGCCTGATGGGGCACGAGCCAGTCAACCGATTCCATGGTCAGGCCGTTGCGCTTGCAGATGTCGAGAGTCGAGGTGTACATATCGGTGACGGCGTGCTTGTAGACAAACTTGCCGTCCTGGAAAAGGAAATTCTCGCCGGCATCCACGGTCTCGTGAGTGGTGGGCTTGAACGAACCGCCGGCCTTCATCACGAGATGGTCGCGACCGATGCCGTCGATGTGGAGCACACAGTCCATCACGCCTACTTCCTTTTCGGTGGGCTCAACCAGAACGGCTGCGGCTCCGTCGCCGAACAGGGGGCAGGTGGTGCGGTCCTTATAGTTGACCATCGAGCTCATCATCTCGGCGCACACCACGATGACCTTCTTGTTGTAGCCGGCGCGGATATAGGCCGATGCGTCCTGAAGGGCGACGATGAAGCCTGCGCAGGCAGCCTGGATATCATAGCCGTAGCAATTGGTGAGGCCACTCTTGTAGGCAATGACTGAAGCTGTTGAGGGGAAGCGGTAGTCGGGGTTGGATGTTGCGCAGATGATCAGGTCGATCTCATCGCGGCTTGTGCCGGTCGACTCAAGGAGCTTGTCGACGGCCTTCGATCCGAGAAATGACGAACCGGCCTCCTCCTGTTTGAGGATATGGCGAGTCTTGATGCCTACGCGTGTGGTGATCCACTCGTCGTTTGTGTCTACCATCTTCGAGAGCATCTCGTTGTCGAGAATGTCGTCGGGCAGATAGGAGGCAATACCTGTAATGCGGGCGTGGAGCATGATGGCTTGCGGTTTTATATGGGTGAGGATTGAATGGACAGATTAATGGGATGCCGCCGTTCCGGTGAGTCTCCCGTGGGAGTGGCGGATATAAAAAGCGGCCTCCCGCCCGCGCTCTTGTCAAGAGGGGCGCGGGTGAGGAGGAGAGCTGCTGTGGGTAGCGCGCTGCCGGCCGGGATGATTACTGGGCGGCTTCGTCGTTCATCACGATGGCCTGCTTGCCGCGGTAGTAGCCACATTCGCCACATACGGTGTGGTAGATGTGCCATGCGCCGCAGTTGGGGCAAAGGGCGATGGTGGGGGCTACAGCCTTATCGTGGGTGCGACGCTTTGCGGTGCGGGTCTTGGATTGTTTGCGTTTAGGATGTGCCATTTGGGTATTGAGTTGTTGATGTTGTTTATTTATTTCTTGGATAAGGGGGGAGGAGATCTGGCTGGAGGAGCTTACTGGTCAGACGATCCGAGGCCGCGAAGGGCATCCCAGCGGGGATCGGGGGCGCTCGATGAGTCGTCGTCGATGCCTTCCATCAGCTCGTCTTCGAGGTCGGCATCCTCGCCATCGGCATGGCGACCGCGGTGCTTGCGAAGCAGGGCGCTCATCTGCCTGTTGCACTTGCCCAGAGGATGGACATGCTTCATCGGAATGGCGAGAGCCATAGTGTCGTAGATCATGAAGGCCACGTTGAGAGTGGAGTCGCTTTCGGGGATGATGAGCAGGTCGTCGCTCTCGTCGCGGTAGTCGTCGCCATATTCCACCGTCACATGATAGGTGGTGTCGATCGGATAAATCAGATCGTCGAGGCAGCGGGTGCAGATGAGGGTGAGGGTGCCGGTAAAGTGGAAATTCAGATCGAAAGAGTCGCCGCGGCGGGTTGCAATGAGCTTCACGTCTATGTCGGCATCGTGGATCTCATCGTTTTCCATATCGGTGAAAAACTTCTTGTCGAGATGATAAGCATATTCGTGCTCACCCTCCGGCATGCTCTTGAGCTGAAGTTTGAAGTCCGAAAATTTTCCCATTAGAGGCTTGTAAGTGTCTGGTAGTGCTATGAAGTAACCGCGAGGAGAGTGGAGAGCCCACACACCATCGCGAAAAAACTCTGCAAAGTTATGCAATTGTTTCGATATTAGCAAGTCTTTTCCCAAAATCCGATTGTTGCGCGACAAATGCTGAGGCTAAGTGTAGGTTGCCCCCGGGTCTTATTATGGCCCGGACCCTTATGCGGATTTGTCGGTTTCACCTGAGATTTTTCCTTGCTTCGGCGTCTTTGCAGGTTTCTTTGCGGGGGAACGAAGGGCGTGATAAGGGACTTCGGCTTCTCCCGCTGTCATGATTTCTTCAAACAGGGAGGGTTGCCATCGGTGAGTTCTTATCCTTTGATTTGCCAGACTGCAGTATTCCTCTGAGATATCTATACCGATAAAATTGCGGTTGGAGTCTAAGGCGGCCACGCAGGTTGTGCCGCTTCCGCACATCGGATCCAATACAAGATCCCCCGCGTTGGTCCAGCTGAGAATATGATCCATCGCCAGTTGATAAGGAAATGGAGCCGGATGCTTTTTAGCTTCCTGATCGATGGCGTTTTTCCCAACCACATATTCCCAGATGTTGCCTTTTAGTTTCTCTGATTTTACAGGATTGGCCATTTTTCCACGGACTTGTTCACCCTTGGAATAATTCTTATATGTGGTGCCTTTTAACTCTAATCCGGCATGAAGGCAAGGGACTTTCAGACCATTGTGAGTGGCTACCGTCCCCTTGGAAAATACAAACATATATTCAAATACGTTTGTGTATCTCTTACGGTAGATCTGTGGAACGGGATTTACTTTCTTGAAGATCATGGTGTCGTGTAGATTGAATCCCACTTCCATGAATTTGAGAGCCTGCCGGAAACTTGTGCCGGTCTCGGTGCCATTAATTGTAGCATCCGAAACGACCCATACAACAATTCCACCGGGCTTGAGCACTCTGTAAAGTTGCTTTGCAATCGCTTCGAAAGGAAAGTTATATCCCTTATATGTCCTTAGATTGTCGTAGGGCGGAGAGGTAACGACCAGGTCAACTGAATTATCAGGAAACAGTGTCATCACATCTGCACAATCTCCATTTATGATTTTATTAATATATTGCTTGATCATGGATTCAAGTCTATTCTATGAATCTGGCCGATAAAGTTTCTGATAGACCCTATCTTATTCTCTAATTTCATATATTTAAGGAGCTCAGCTATTGCGGCCTCTCTGTTTAGCTGCGTCACGCGCTCAATCTCCCGCTCATAATAATCTATTTCGGAATAACCGCGTATTGTGATTATCTCTCTGAGTTGTTTGAGATAAAGATAAAATTGCGGGTTGTCAAGCCCTATAAATCTGCAGATATTGGAATCCTGATGCGACAGAAAACAATGATGTGCATCGGCCACCGTTGTGGATCTACTTATAATCTCACTTTGATTCCACAGCTCGGCCAGACTCTGTGAGGGGGTTTCCCTTATTCCTTCTTTCAGAAAAATGTAGAGATATTCCCAACTGAAAAGAGCGACATTGTCTGTCAGAGCTTCTTGATAAATCTGGCTGGTTTTGGCGGGGTATTGAAAATATGGACAAACTAAAACTGAATAATCGCTCTCTCCCTTCCAGAGCGCCATTGAACTGACTTTAAAGTCTTTTACGTTTTTAGCCGTTCTGCTCAGGCGAAATGCCTTTGCATCACCGACTAAAGAGTAGTTGTGATACAGGCTTTGGGCTATTATGTCTGCACAGTTACCTCGTTGTGTCAGAACTTTGGCGGTCAAACCCATCTCATTGAGAGATTTGGCAAGGAGAATATCTGATGCCTTGGTGTAGAGTTTTTCTTCTGTCGAGTCATGAGAGATTTCTTCCGGTATGGCACCTATCTGTGAAATAAGTTCAAGGGTGTCTTCCCTCCCGAGATTAAATATCATGTTGAGCAAACGATCGGATCCAGTCTGGAAGGGTAGATCGCGAATGCTGATAATTACTCTTTTGAGTTCTTCAAATGTCATGGGGCAGATAAGATCATGTTTTAAACCGGACAGTCAGACAGCAAAATTAATAAAAACTATGGATTTATATTGGATGAGCGCGGGTAAAAAGAGAGGGAGACACCATTTCCGGCGTCTCCCTCAGTGGAATTATCGTGCTGATTGCTTACCAGCCGGGATTCTGGGTCCAGAGGCCTTCGGTGAGCGAGATCATGCGCTCCTGCAGGGGCAGGAGGTAGTCGCGGTTGGGGTTGAACTGCCATCCTGACTCATATCCGGCGGGGTTGGTGGGGATGATGTAGCGATACTGGTCGCCGGGGTTGCCGGAGAGGAAGATGGTGTTGCCCGAGGGCTGATCATACTTGAGGGAGGCGAAGGCCGGTTCGTTTTCGAGCGAGCTGCCGGTGAAGAGGGCTCCACGATGCCACTTTCCGACGAAGATCTCCTCGGCGGCTGCCCAGCGGAGGATGTCGCGCAGACGGGTGCCTTCGCATGCCTTCTCGATGCGGCGCTCGCGACGCACTGCCTGAACATATTTGTCAAGACCGGCAAACGGGTAGGAGGGATCGGAGTTGAACTCGCGGTCGAAGTTTACGTCGGGCATTCCCACGCGGGCGCGGAGGGGATGGAGGGCATCGACGATGGCCTGGGCGTTGGCTGCGCCGTTGAGCTCGGCGAGAGCCTCGGCGTAGTTGAGAAGCACGTCGGCATAGCGGCTCTGGATGGCGGGAGTGGCGCCTTTGTATTCGGCGTCAAGGCTGCCGGTGTAGTCGATCTGCACATGCTTGAGGAGCGAGTAGCCGGTGATGTTGTTGTTGTAGGCCGAGGTACCGATCAGCGGCGGGATGGTGTAGGGATCGGTGTCGGGACGCATCTTCTGGCCGGGGGTGGCTACTGTCTGGGCCAGACGCGGATCGCGGACGGTGGGGAGCAGCTCGTTGCCCCAGGTCTTCTTGGCTTCAAGTTTCTCGTCGCCGAGGAACGGACGGCCGTCGATGGTGAGGTAGTCGTCGACAAGCGATGCGGTCACGCCGAGGCTGCCGCCGCCCTGATTGAGATAGCGGTCAACGTTGTTGCCGATCTCGTCGCCGTCATATTTCTTGTACCAGAGGATCTCGGGATTGCTGCCGAGGTCGGTGGTCTGGAATATGATGCGGTAGTCGTTGGTGGGATTGCCTGTCGAGTAGATGCGCCACACACCGCGGTCAATCACCTGCTTGGCAGCTGCGGCTGCCTGGCTGAAGTAGTCGTTGATCTTGGCATCGGTCACGGCGGGGTCGAAGAAGGGGTCGTTCTTGGCCTTGTGATATTTCTCCCATGTGCCTTCAAAGAGAGCCACTTCGCTCTTGAATGCGCGGGCCACGTCGCGGTGCACCCTCATGGTCGAGCAGTTGTTGCGCTCGTTGAGATATTCGATTGCCTTGTCGAGATCGGCCAGGATGTGGTCGGCGATGACGGTGCGGCTCTCGCGGGGGAGCTTCATCTGCTCCATGTCGGGATCAAGGGGTGTCTCAACCCAAGCGATAGGTCCGTAGTTGACCAGAAGGTTGAAGTAATACCACGCGCGGAAGTAGTAGCCCTCACCGACGGCCTGATTGTAGTCGGCGGTGCCTTTCTGGTTGCAGTTGTCGAGGTTCTGGAGCAGGAAGTTGACACGGCGGATGTAGGTGTAGTTGCCGAGCGAGGATGCGCTTGACACCGACGAGCGGCCTGCGATGCGCTGGTTGACCGACGGCGAGGCCATGTTGTCGCTGTTGCAGTCGCCTCCGGCTATGCCTGAGCCGCCGCCTGCCTGAAGATCCTGGGTGAGGACGGCTGTCTGGTAGAACTGGTCGAGATAGCTGCTCATCTCGCCGGTGGTGGTGAAGGGGTTCGATGACGAGAGCACTCCTTCAGGTTCGCGGTCAAGGTCGTAGCACGAGGTCAGTGCCAGTCCGAGAGCGAGACAGATTATATATTTCTTCATTGTTGTTTGCTAACTTAGTGTGAGAGATGAGTAGAGGGATTAGAGGGTCACGTTGAGACCGATCGAGATTACCTTGTTCATCGGGTAGTTCTTGCCGGCTTCGCCGCCGTAGGAGGCTCCGGTGAACACACCTTCCGGATCATACATCTTCGCGAGCTTGGTCGAGGTGAGGAGGTTTTCGCCCGTCACATACACCTGGATCTTCTGGAGACCGGCGCGGCTGATGATGGCCTTGGGCAGGTCGTAGCTGAGGGTGATGTTTTTCAGGCGGAGATAGGCTGCGTTCTGGATGTAGCGGGTAGAGGTCTGCATATTACGGTTCTGGTAGGTGCCGATACCGCCGGCAGTGTGGAGGTAGGGCTTGGGATAATATGCGTCGGGGTTATTTTCCGACCAGTAGTCGAGATGCTCCTCAAAGAGGGTAGCCTGGGCGTATGAGCCCCATCCCCAGAAGTAGGGCTGAGTGCCGGGATTCCAGTCGCGCTTGCCGACGCCCTGAAGCATCACGTTGAGCGCAAGACCCTTCCAGCTGATCATGCCGTTGATAGAATACTGGTAGCGGGGTGTGGTGTTGCCGATCACGGTATAGTCGCCCATGTCGCCGAGCACGTTGGTGCCCTTGTCGATCTTGCCGTCGCCGTTGAGATCCTCATACATCACGTCGCCGGGGGTCCAGACGCCGCCGTTGAGATATTTGAGGTCGAGCTTGTTGTATTCGTCGGCCTGAGCCTGATTCTGGATGAGACCCTTGGCCTTGAGACCCCAGATCTGACCTACTTCGCGGCCCTCATACCAGTTGCCTATGGGGTTGGTGAAGGTGGGATTCTCATATTTGGTCACCTTGGCGGTTGCGTCGGCTATCTGTCCGCCGATGCTGTAGGAGATGTCGCGGCCGATATGTCCCTGCCAGTTGAGGGTGAGCTCCCAGCCGCGGTTGCGCATGTTGGCGTTGTTGGCCTGGGGAGCGGATGCGCCGAAAAAGTCGGGGAAGTCGTAGCCGGGGCCGAGCATATCCTTGGTGTCGCGCTGGAAGATCTCGAATGTTCCGCTGAGGGCATTGTTGAACAGGCCGAAGTCGATACCGAGGTTCTTGCTCTCGACCTTCTCCCAGGTCACGGTGGGATCGATCACGCCGGGAGCGTTGATGTAGCCGTGGCGGCCGTCGGCAAAGATGTAGTTGCCTTTGGCGGTGACGCCCATGGTCGAGGCGAAGGTGTAGAGACCGGCGCCGGCCTGGTTGCCGAGCTTACCGTAGGAAAGACGGAGCTTGAGGATGTTGAGGGTGGGCTGCAGCGACTCCATGAATTTCTCCTGTGCGATGTTCCAGCCTACCGATACGGAGGGGAAGAAGCCCCAGCGGTTGTTTTTGGCGAAGCGCGAGGTGCCGTCGTAGCGCATGTTGACCTCGATGAGGTAGCGGTTGTCGAAGTCGTAGTTGATACGTCCGAAGATGCCGCGTGTGCTCCAGCTGTTGCGGGTGTCGACGGCGGTGATGTCGCCTGATCCGATGTTAAGACCCGGATTGGTGGTCGAGTAGAGGCCGTTTACATAGTTGGAGAGATATGAATACTGGTTCATCTCAGCCTGATAGCCGGCCATGACGATGAAGTGGTTTACCTCGGCCAGATCAAACATATAGTTGGTATATGCATTGAAGTTCTGGTAGCGGGTGGTGGCCTCTTCGCGGGTGTAGCGGCCATCGCGCTGGATGCCGAGCTCGGAGCGTACGCCCTTGGTGGTTGTCTCGCCGTCGGCGCCAAAGATGTCAGGAGCCACGAGGGTGGCCGAATACTGGCGCTGGAGATGACGGTAGGTGTAGTCGGCAAAGATCTTCCAGTTCTTGATGGGTTCCACTTCGGCGCCGAAGGTCACGTTGGCGCGGTCGAGCTTGGTGTTGGTCTTGGTTCCGCTCTGGAGATAGGGAATCATGGTGAGCTCGGTGAAGTGGCCGTTGGGATCGAGATAGTGGACGGTGGGGCGGAATCGTGCCAGCGAGTGGTAGAAGCCTTCGCTGAGGCCGCCGGTGCCGAAGGGGGTGCGGTTGTCGGAGTGCATCACCTTGGTGTTGGCATGGATCCGGAGCCAGTTGGTGAGCTGCGAGGATATGGTCGATGCGAAGTTGAAGCGGTCATACTTCATGTCGGCATAGCGCAGGATGCCGTCTTCGCCGTAGTAGCCGAGCGACACATAATACTGTGCGCGTTTGCCGCCGCCGCTGGCGCTGATGTTATGGTTCTGCTTGAAGGCCCAGTCCTTGTAATGGAGATCGAAGTAGTCGGTGTTGCCGATACCCGACTCGGAGTTTTCGAAGGCGGGGTTCATGTTGGCTGTGGGCGAAAGCTCCTGCCAGGGGTCAACGCTGCTGGGGTTGTCGCGGAACTGGCGGAGGAGCTCCAGCTTTTCGTCGGAGTAGAAGCGGGTCACGCCGGCGTTGGAGCAGGCGTTGTTCCAGTATTTGGCAAATTCGTAGCCATCAAGCATGTTGGGGAGCTTGGTGGGCGAGTTCCAGCCTACCGAGCCGTTGTAGCTGATGCGCATGTTGCCTTCCTGACCGCGTTTGGTCGTGACGAGAATCACGCCGTAGGCCGCGCGTGCACCGTAGATGGCGCTTGCGCCGGCATCCTTGAGCACGGATACGCTCTCGATGTCGGTGGGGTTGACTTCCGAAAGGTTCATCTCGATACCGTCGACAAGCACATAGGGAGTGCCTGTGCCGGAGAGGTTGCCCTGACCGCGGAGCTGAAGGGTGGCGCTACCGCCGGGACGGCCCGCATTGGTGTTGCTGACGGTGAGGCCGGGGATCACACCCTGGAGCATCTGCGCGGCATCGCCCACAGGGCGGCGTGAAATCTCGTCGCCCTTGACCTGCGACACGGCGCCGGTGAGGTTGACTTTCTTCTGGACGCCATAACCTACAACAACCACTTCGTCAAGTGCATTCGAGTTGGGCGAGAGGGTGACATTGATCTCTCCGCCTTTCCATTCAACTGTTGTGGGATTGTAGCCCACATAAGTGATGACGAGTTTGGCTCCGGGCTTCACACCCTTGAGGCTGAACTTGCCGTCGATATTTGTTGATGCGGCGAGCGATGATCCGTCCACTCTTACTGTGGCTCCGGGCAGCGGTTCGCCGTCATCGTCGGTGACAGTACCGGTACAGGTGCTGGTCTGCTGGGTTTGCTGAAATTCTGCAGCAGAGCTAACCCCCCCACTATCAGCGCCATACGCCGCAGCGCTCCCCGACATGGCGAGGATAGCCGTTGCGGCCATAGCTGAGATGTAGTTTTTTTTCATGGTGATAAATATAGGTAGATAGATATGTTAAGTCTGAGTAAGGCAGGCACCGCGGGGTGCCTCACACCGGTCTTCAATGATAATGTCCGGTTTACAAATTTTCACAAAGATAGCTCTTTTTTCCAAAATTGTAGCAGTTTTTGCTGAAAAATGCAAATTTTTATTAACAAGACGTGTCTCCAACCTTTCGTAGCTTCAACTTTTTTCGTGCTGGGGCATTATTTAAATTAGGACTCTTCAGGCTCTCCGGCTGCGGTCGGCTCCTGTCTCCGAAATATTGAAATCAAATTTCCAAGCCTCAACACACACATACCCTACATCTACATGAAACAGATAATGGACGGCTGCACGGCCGCTACACACGTTGCATACGCTCTTAGCGATATAGCCACGATATATCCCATCACACCGGTTGCCTCGATGGGCGAGACGGCCGATAAGTGGTCGCTCGAAGGGCGACGCAATGTTTTCGGCTCCACGATGGAGATCAAGGAGATGGAGAGCGAGCTCGGAGCCGCGGGTGCCACACACGGCGCTCTGGCAGCCGGCGCTCTGGCAACTACTTTCACGGCCTCGCAGGGTCTGCTGCTCATGATTCCCAATATGTATAAGATTGCGGGCGAGATGTTGCCCGGTGTGTTCCATGTCGGATCGCGTTCGATCGCCACTCAGGCGCTGAGTATTTTCGGAGATCATCAGGATGTGATGGCCTGCCGTGCCACGGGATTCAATATTCTTGCCTCAGCATCGGTGCAGGAGGCTATGGATCTGGCGCTTGTAGCCCATCTGGCGGCTATCGACGGCTCGCTTCCGGTGCTTCATTTCATGGACGGATGGCGCACGAGTAATGAGATGAGCACCATCGACGTGATCTCATACGACGATATTGCGACTCTCGTAGACCGCGACAAGGTAGAGAGTTTCCGCCGGCGGGGCATGAATCCGTGTCATCCCGATCTGCGCGGCTCGGCCCAGAACTCCGATGTCTACTTTCAGGCGCGCGAGGCGGCCAACCGCTTCTACGATGCTTTTCCCGGTATAGTGCAGAAGGCTATGGACAAGGTGGGAAAACTCACCGGGCGTCAGTATCATCTTTTTGATTATTACGGTGATCCGGAAGCAACGGAGGTCATAGTCACGATGGGATCGTCGGCGAAGGTGGTGGAAGCGGCTGTCGAGAGCCTGGCCAGGGCCGGACGTAAGACCGGTGTCATCTCGGTGCATCTGTTCAATCCTTTCAGTGCTGCCGATCTGATGGCGGCCATTCCGGACACGACCAAGATTGTAGCCGTGCTCGACCGCACGAAGGAGCCAGGATCGCTCGGCGAGCCTCTGCTGCTCAATGTTCTCGGCGCGGTGCAGGAGTCGGGTCGCGATATAAGAGTGATCGGAGGCCGCTACGGACTGTCGAGCAAGGAGTTTGATCCGGCTATGGCGATAGCTGTGTTTGACGAGGCGGCCCGCCCCGACGGCAAGCGCCGATTCACGGTGGGCATCAACGACGACCTCACCCATCTCTCGCTCGATGTGGCTGCCGCTCCGGAGTCGGTCATTCCGAAGGATGTGTATCAGGCCGTGTTCTATGGCATCGGCTCCGATGGCACTGTCGGTGCCACACGTCAGGCCGCGGCTGTGCTCACTTCCGGAGCCGACCTCTGGGCTCAGGCCTATTTTGAGTATTCGGCCAAGAAGAGCGACGGCTACACAGTGTCGCAGCTCCGCGTGGCTCCTCATCCCGTAGAGGCAGCCTACTCGATTGAGGATGCCGATTATGTAGGCTGCAACAAGGATATATACATCAACCGCTTTGAATTGGTCGATAATCTCCGCGAGGGTGGAATCTTCGTGCTCAACACTCCTCTGAAGCCCGACGAGCTGGCCAAGGCGCTTCCGGTTGATCTCCGGCGCAAGCTCGCCGCTAAGAAGGCGCGCATGTATGCCATCGACGCCGGCGCCATAGCCCGCGCCAACAATCTCGGCGTTAGGATCAATATGGTGATGGAGGCTGTGTTCCTTAAGCTGTCGGGGATAGTGCCCTACGATAAGGCCATCGCCGCTCTCAAGGAGCAGGTGACCAAGACATATATGCACGAAGGAGGCAAGGTGGTGGCCGACAATATCGCGGCCATCGATGCCGCCCCAGCTGCGATTACGGAGGTGCCTGTACCCGAGTCGTGGGCCTCGCTTGCCGACGACGAGGGGGCGCAGACAACCGCTGACGGAGTTCCTGAGTTTGTTGCCAAGGTGGCGCGGCCATGTCTGCGCCGCGAGGGTAACTCGTTGCCCGTGAGCGCTCTGGCGCCCGATGGTATTATGCCTCCGGGCACCACTGCCTACGAAAAGCGTGGAATAGCCGTGATGGTGCCTCAGTGGGATGCCGACAAGTGTGTGGAGTGTACGCAGTGCTCGCTGGTCTGCTCCCATGCGGCCATACGTCCGTATCTCCTCACCGAGGCCGAGGCGGTCGCCGCTCCCGAGGGACTCACGACGCGCCCCAGCCATATCCCCGGACATACGGATCTGAAATTCCGAATACAGGTCTATCCCCTCGACTGCGTAGGGTGCGGATCCTGCGCCACCATCTGTCCCGGCCACGCACTGAGCATGGTGCCGCTCCAGACTCAGCTGCCGCTTCAGGAGCAGCTGATGGAATACTGCGCAACAAAAGTCACCGAGAAGGAAAATCTCGTTGCGCCGGTCAATGTCGTCGGCACGCAGCTGCGTAGGCCGCTGCTCGAGTTCTCGGGCGCATGCGGAGGTTGCGGCGAGACTCCTTATGTCAAGCTGCTCACCCAGCTCTTCGGCCCGCGTATGGTGATTGCCAACGCCACCGGATGCTCCTCGATATGGGGTGCCGATTTCCCGTCAAATGCTTACTGCACCGACCGCAACGGCCACGGACCCGCCTGGGGCAACTCCCTCTTTGAGGATAATGCCGAATATGGCTTCGGCATAGCCTCGGCCATCGATCACCGCCGGCAGGCGCTTCTGGCCGATGCCAAGACTCTTGCGGCCAACACCTCGACACCCTCGCATCTGCGGGCCGCGCTGACGGCGTGGATCAGCGCTTTCGGATCGGCCGATGGGTCGGTCTCGGCCATACCCGGGCTGCTCGATGCCATCAAAGCCAATCCGTCGGATGAAGCCGACTCCATCGCCGCGCGTGCCGATCTGCTCGGCAAGAAGAGCGTATGGGCTATCGGCGGCGACGGCTGGGCCTACGACATCGGTTTTGCCGGACTCGATCATGTGCTGGCACAGAATGTCGACATCAATCTTCTGGTGATGGACACAGAGTGCTATTCCAACACCGGCGGTCAGATGTCCAAGGCCACCCCCATAAGCGCCGTGATGAAATATGCGGCCTCGGGCAAGCGCACTTTCAAGAAAGATCTCGGCCGGATGATGATGACCTACGGCAACATATATGTGGCGCAGATCTCGCTCGGCGGCAACCCGCAGCAGGCCATAGAGGCCCTGATAGAGGCTGAAGCCTATCCCGGGCCCTCGATCGTGATAGCCTACTGTCCGTGTATCAACCATGGCATCCGCGCAGGCATGAGCCATTCGATCACCGAGGAGCGTGAGGCCACCCTCTCGGGCTACTGGCCGATCTACCGCTACGATCCACGCCGCCGCGCCAAGGGTCTCGATCCTCTCACCCTCGACTCGCCGCAGCCCGACGGCAAGATCATCCCGTTTATCAACGGCGAAGACCGCTATGCCGACCTGAAGATGGCGGCTCCTACCGAAGCCCCGGTGCTCCAGCACAAGCTCGCCACCCGCACCGCCGCCGTCTACAACATCCTGCGCAGCGGCGCCTCGGGCCCCGGCCCCTCCGCCCGCTGATCAATCTGTGAGTAAAAAGATTTTGACTGATAATAGCTGAGTGAAAAACAGAGTGCATTGTGGGATTAATTCCTGTGATGCACTCTGTTTTTGGCTGTTGGGGTAAATTTGGGCGGGATGGATGGCCGATGTTTGCGCCAGATGTATTATCTTTGCGGGTGATAAGCCTTTGAATCAAAGTAATCATCATAAAAAACTGAGTTAATGAAGCACTTTACCATGATGGCGGCCGCCGCTGCCACGCTGTTTGCCACAGCCTTCATGCCCGTGGCCTGCAGCAACAAGGCCAACTCCGAGGCAACGGAGCAGACTGCCGACTCTGCCGCAGACCAGCGCCTGGTCATAGCATACGTCACAGCCGGAAGCGAGGTGATGCCCGATCCGTTTGCAATGACCCACATCAACTATGCCTTCGGCCATGTAAACGAGACTTTCAATGGCATTAATGTGGATAATCCCGAGCGCCTGCACAGCATCTCGGCTCTCAAGGAGCAGAATCCCGATCTCAAGGTGATCCTCTCGGTAGGCGGCTGGGGCAGCGGACGCTTCAGCGAAATGGCTGCCGACTCGCTCAACCGCGCCGCTTTTGCTGCCGACTGCAAGCGCGTGATCGACGAGTTTAACCTCGACGGCGTTGATATCGACTGGGAATATCCAACCAGCTCAAGCTCAGGCATATCCTCGTCGCCCGACGACACCGATAACTATACCAAGCTGATGCGCGACATCCGCGCCCAGATAGGCAGCGACAAGTCGCTCACCCTCGCCACACCCGGCAGCGCCGAATATTACGACTTCCCCGCCATCCTTCCTTACGTTGACTTTGTCAACATCATGTCCTACGACATAGGCACCGTGCCTTTCCATCAGTCGCCCCTCTACGAGTCGGAGCACACCAAGCTCACCGCCGACCAGGCTCTCAAGGCTCATCTCAACGCCGGTATACCCAAGGAGAAGCTCACTCTCGGCCTCCCATTCTATGGCCGTGGCTTTAAGGAATATCCCGACTATATGGACTACAAGGATCTCGAAGTGCTCGAGGGCTGCAAGATCGTGTGGGACTCGCTGGCTCAGGTGCCTTATATCGAGAATGCAGCCGGCGAGCTCGTGCTCGGCTACAACGACACCACCGCCATCGACATCAAGTGCCGCTATATTCTTGACAACGACATCCTCGGCGCAATGTACTGGGAATACACCTGCGACAACGAGCAGGGCGACCTCCGCAAGATCGTGACCGACTACATGATGGGTCAGAAAGGCCGCGACTACCTCAACGCCAAGAAGTAAACCTCTCCGCCTTTAGCCGTTATATCAGCGCCCCGTGAAACCGATAGTGGCTTCACAGGGCGCTGAATTTTTGTTATAAGGGTTCCCCGGTTTCACTGCGCTCCACCGGGAG
>CAYWWE010000055.1:0-15376 GCA_964461785.1 uncultured Bacteroides sp. | reverse complement strand
TAATAAAAGCGTTTGTGATTTTGTCGCGTTTTATCTATATTTGCAGGGTAATTTGATCAGACCACAGTATGTCAGGCGAATCTATACCATCAATCTCTATAGGGAGTGGCTTATTCCGGGAGACCGGACGGGCGGCGATACGCGCGGTCTTCGTGTGTCTGATGTCGTGGTGTGCCATCATCATAGGCCGCGCCGCCGAGCCTCTCGACTCCGTGGTGGGAGCGCTCATGCAGGAGATCGACAATCTACCCCGCTACACTGCCGCAAAAGAGGAGCGTCTGGATGCCTTGCGCAGGGTCTATCTCGATAGCGAGAGCGACCATTCGTCGTTCACCACGGCTAAGGAGCTCTTTGACGAGTATATCTACTACCAGTCGGATTCGGCCTACGTCTATGCGTCAAGAATGAAATCCCTGGCCGACAAGATGGCCGACCCGTCCCGGCTGGCCATATCCTGTCTGGCCTTGATGAAATGTTTCGCGTCAAACGGCTACTTCAAGGAGGCGGGCGATATGGACGGGCTCATCGACCCGTCGATGCTCCCTCACGATGATTTGGTGGACTATCTGCGCACGAGCACCACCTTTTACCAGAATCTTGAATCATATGTTGGCGGGGCCGATACCGATCTGGGGCGAATTTACCGCGACAAGCGTCTCGGCTATCTGCGCCGGCTGTCGTCGGTGGCCGACACCAACTCATACGTCTGGCGCCAGAACGAGATCACCCTGAAGCTGATCGAAAATCCATCGCTGCAGAATGAAATTGCCGACCGAGAGCAGATGCTGCGCCGATTTAATCTCGACAACCATGAGAAAGCCATCCAGTATTCACTCTTAGGCCACGCTTATCTCGCACTCGGCAACCGTGATGCCGCCAAATACAATCTCGCCCTCTCGGCAATACACGACATCAAGGGCTCAATCCACGAAACTACGGCCGCGAAGATGCTGGCTGAACTGCTGTATGAAGACGGCGACAATCTTTACCACGCCCACATGCTCGTGCACAGGGCATTCGACGACGCATCATTCTACAACTCACACCTCCGACGCGACGAACTGAGCAGGACAATGCAGCTGATCGACTCGGCCCGCTTCAAATGGCGCAGCAACCAGCTGTGGCTCACCGGCAGCATCCTCATTGGCTTCCTCATCCTGTTGGGAACTATCCTCGTCCTCTTTGTCAAGGTTCGCCACCGCAACAGCCTCATCGAGACAGTCAACAAAGAGCTCGAGGAGAAATCCCGCGACCTCACCACGTCACGGCTCGAAGTGGAGTCGGTCAACAAAGAGCTTGAGGCCACGATCTCACAGCTCAAGGAGGTGTCGGAGATCAAAGACCAGTATATCACCCAGTCGCTATATCTCAACACGGTCTTTGTCAATCAGGTGGAGGAGCGATGCAAAAACGTAGTGAAACTGCTGAAAGAGAAGAAATACGACGACCTCAAGTTCCTCCCTTATCAGATGGGGATAAAGGAGGAGCGGCAGAGGATTTTCCGGTCGTTTGACCACGCATTTCTCCAGCTCTTTCCCAACTTCATCGACGAGTTCAACCGGCTCTTCAGGGAAGAGGACTGGATACGTCTGGGCGAAGACGCGGAGCTCCCGATGGAAGTGAGGATATTTGCCCTGCTCCGCCTGGGGATAAGCGACCCTCAGGACGTGGCCAATTATCTCAATCTGTCTACCCGCACCATCTACGTCTACAAGACCAAACTAAAATCTAAGTCGACGGTAGACAACGCCGCCTTCGAGGAGCGGATAATGGCCATCCGGAAGCCATAACCGCCCTTTATACGGGCCTTAACAATGCAGGATTTTTGTTTAATTCACGCAAGTCAGACCGGGGTGTTGAATATTACTAATCAGCAGTTTAGCCTTGCATAGAGTTTTAAATCGTCAATAATTCATTGACCTTGCGGTGGCAGGGATGGTAATTTTGCACCATAACTGTAAAATCAACCGCAATGAAAAACTTGAAAAAACCAGCGTGGGCACTCCTTCTCTTCCTGCTCTGCTTCTGCGCTTCTCCGGCGCAAGCACTGGATCTGAAAGGCCTCGTGCTCGATGAGAAAGACAATGAGCCCCTGATCGGCGCTTCTGTCAAAATTAAGGACACCCCACAGGGCGCCGCCACCAACATCGACGGCAACTTCTTTATTCCGGACGTCGACCCCAAGGCCACCATTATCGTGAGCTATGTGGGCTATGTGACACAGGAGATCCCCGTCAACGGCCGCTCTGAAATAACCATCTCGCTCAAAGAAAACACCGAGATGCTCGAGGAGGTAGTCGTAGTGGGCTACGGCACCATGGATAAAAAAGAGGTCACCTCGACCGTGGCTCATATCAGCTCGGAAGACTTCCTTGCCTCCAGTTCACTCGACCCCACTATGATGATCCAGGGCAAGGTGCCCGGCGTATCGATCACCAATACCGGCGTAGGCGACCCCAACAACCAGGCCTCGATCCAGATCCGCGGCGTGTCGTCGCGCTCGGCTGGCCTCGGGCCGCTGATCGTCATCGACGGTGTCCCCGGCGGCAACCTCACCAACCTCAACCCCAACGACATAGCCAGCTTTGACATCCTCAAGGACGGCGCGGCAGCCGCCATCTACGGCACACGCGGCTCAAATGGCGTCATTGTCGTGACCACAAAGAAAGGCGCACGCGACGGCGCAGTCCACACCTCTTATATCGGCAGCGTGACCGCCAACGTAGCCAGCCATGACCTCAAGATGCTCGACGCTGCATCGTACCGCGAGCTTCGCGCCGGCGCCGTCAACGGTGTTGACCTCGGCGGCAACGACAACTGGCTCGACGCAGTGACCCGCACCGGCTGGGGCACCTCCCACACAGTAAGCATCAGCGGAGGCAACGAGAAGACCAACTATCGCGCCACCGTCGACTACCGCGACCAGAACGGCGTTGACCGCTACTCCAACCGCGAGGAGTTCGGCGGACGTGCCTCCATCAATCACACCACCAAGGGCGGTCTCCTCACATTCTCGCTCAACATAGCGCCCCGCGTCATCGAGCGCAAGGTTGCTTCATGGGATGTGTTCCGCAATGCCCTCGAAGCCAACCCCACCACTCCCATCTGGGATGAGGCAAGAAGCCAGTACACCAACTTCACCGGCCAGACAGCCGGCTATAACCCCGTAGAGATGATGGCACTTGAAGACAATAAGGCCACTACCAAGCTCCTCGAGACCGACGCCACGGTCAAGCTCAACATCCTGCCCCTATTCGCAAAGGAGTCGTGGCCCTCACAGACCCTCAACACCCAGATCACCGTGGCAGACCATGAGGACTCCAATTTCAACTACTGGTTCCGCCCCTCCACCTCTACACTCGCCCAAAACAACGGCTACGACGGCGAAGGCTCACGAAGCTACTCCAAAGGATTCCAGCGCAGCCTCGAATGGCTCGCTAACTACTCCGGCTCCTTCGGCAACAACAACATCAAGGCCATGGCCGGCTACTCATACCAGTATAGCCAGTATTCGGGCATCAACGCCGACAACAAAGACTTCCCCAACGACGGCCTCGGAGCCAACAATCTCGGCTCGGGACAGTGGGCCGTAGAGGAAGGCCATGTCGGCCTCGGCTCCTACAAGAACGATTGCAAGCTCATCGCTTTCTTTGGCCGCGTGAGCTATGACTGGAACGGACGCTACATCGCAACCGCCTCGCTCCGCCACGAGGGTTCATCGAAATTCGGTGCCAACCACAAGTGGGGCAACTTCCCGGCTGTGTCGGTGGGATGGCGCATATCTCAGGAATCGTTCATGCGTGGAATAGAGTGGATCAACGAACTCAAGATCCGCGGCGACTATGGCGAGACCGGCAATCAGGATTTCGGCAACTACATGTCGCTCAACACCATGAGCGGATTCGGCTACTATTACTATCAGGGCAAATACTATCAGGTGTGGGGCCCGGGCAAGAATGTCAACCCCGACCTTCACTGGGAAAAAGCCAAGAACTGGAACGTGGGCGTTGACTTCGCGCTCTTCAGCAACAAACTCAGTGGCTCGCTCAACTACTACACCCGCAACCAGCACGACCTCCTCGGCGACTACGACGTATCCGTACCCCCCTTCCTCTTCAGCTCCACATTTGTCAACGTGGGCACCATGCGTAACTCCGGCTTCGAGTGCGACATCCGCTGGAACGCCGTCACCACCCGCGACTTCTCCTATACCCTCGACTTCGTAGGCGCCACGATGGACAATAAGTTCGTCAACTTCAGCAACTCGGAATATGTAGGGCAGGACTACTACGACATGGTAGGCACCGAAGACCCCTACCCCTTCCACAACCTCCAGCGCATCGAGCAGGGCAAGCGCCTCGGCAACTTCTACATGTACCGCTACGCCGGCATCGACGAGAAAGGCAACTGGGCCATCTATGACAAGGACGGCAATATCAAACTTGCATCCGAAGGCACCGAAGATGATCGTCAGATCGTAGGCAACGGCCTCCCCAAATTCACCGCCTCGATGACCCACACCTTCCGCTACCGCAACCTCGACCTCTCGCTCTTCTTCCGCGGAGCATTCGGCTACGACATCTTCAACATCCACGATTTCTACTACGGCCACCAGTCGTTTAACGGCAACGTGATGGAGAACGCCTACACGAAATACGCCCCCCTGAAAGGCAGTCAGGAAGTCACCGACTACTATCTCGAGAAAGGCGACTATGTCAAGCTCGACGCCCTGACCCTCGGCTACACCTTCAACCTCAACAAGCGGTTTATCGACAACATACGCCTCACCTTCACCGGCAAGAATCTATTCACCATCACATCCTACAGCGGAGTCGATCCGTCGTCGTTCCAGACCAACGGCCTCACCCCCGGCGCCACCGGCTCGCGCACCTACTATCCCTCATGCCGCCAGTTCATCCTCGGCGTTCAAGTGGATTTCTAATACCTCAATCATCGCAAACCAATGAAAGCATTATCATATATTGCTGCGGCACTCATCGGGGCTGCCACCCTCACAAGCTGCACAGATCTGGACGAAACGGTCTATGACCAGGTTTCATCCGACAACTACTACAACACCAAAAACGATGTGATCCGCGCCGTGTTCCGCCCCTTCGAGCATGGATTCTGGAGCATCCAGAGCCGCCACGTGCTCAACGAGCTGACCGCCGACCAGCTAATAACCCCTTCGCGCGACGGTTGGTGGGACGACGGCGGCCTGTGGCGGCGTTACCACTACCACAGCTGGAACATCGAGGAGGGCACCATCGAGACCGAATGGAACGGATGCTTCCAGGGCATCATGCAGGCCAACTACGTCATCGACGACCTCCAGACCCTCTCGGCCGCCCGCTTCGGATTCTCCGATGAGGAGTTCAACAACCTCAAGGCCCAGTGCCGGGTGCTCCGCGCATGGTTCTATATCCGCCTCCTCGACAGCTTCCGCAATGTGCCCCTGGCAGTGAGCAAGGACGTAAGCCTGAACTCGAAGGGACAGGTGACGCCCCAGGAACTCTTTTCCTTCATCGAGGAGGAACTCACGGAGTGCGTCCCCCTGCTCACCCGGAAGATAGGCAATCAGGGCAACGGCATCTATCAGGCCCAGTGGAACCAGGCCGGCGCCGCCGCGCTCCTCGTGCGCCTCTACCTCAACGCAGAAGCCTGGACCGGTACACCGCGATATGACGACTGCGCCCTCTGGGCCCAGAAGATCCTCAGCGGCGAATTTGGCTCATACACCCTTGCCGACCGATGGGACGCCCCCTTTGACTGGAACAACGAAAACTGCTCCGAAGTGATCTTCGCATTCCCCGCTTCGCAGGGTTACACCTTCTGGCATTATCAGGGCGACACCTACTGGTGGACAACCCCCTCCCAGTTCCGCTACTATGTGGGCGACACCAAGGCCGAGGCCGGCGACCACAACTGCAAGTATGCCTGCACACCAAGCTACGACCTCAGCGGCAACCTCTACCCCTACATTCTTGGCAACACCGTGCAGAAGTTCCGCAAATATCCCGACGACGTCCGCCTCAAGCTCTACCGCAACCTCGGCAACAACAGCCGCGAAGGACTGTTTATCTTCGGCAAGCTCCCCTCGCTCAAAGAAGGTGAGGAATTTGTAACCGATCCCTACGGCAACTACGCTCTCAACATCCGCGACGCAGTGGGAATGTTCAGCGGTCTCAAAGACGGTGAATGGCCCGACGACAAGACCAGCAATCTTCAGAGCGGCGACCACAACTCGGGCTATCACTTTGCCAAATATCCCTTCTACTCCGATGCCGACGCCGGCCAGATCGAATCCGATTGCGTCGAGATCCGCCTCGCCGAGATCGTCTATTCGCTTGCCGAATGTAAGCTCCGCTCCGGCGACACCTCAGGAGCCGCCACCCTCCTCAACAGCGTGAGAAAACGCAACTATCCATCATCAGCATGGGCCACCGCGCTATATGCGCCCGAAGGGAGCGCCAGCCTCGACGAGCAGGAGCTGCTCGACGAGTGGGGACGCGAGTTCTTTGCCGAGAGCCGCCGTCGCACCGACCTGGTCCGCTTCGGCAAGTTCAACACCGGCGCGTGGTGGGACAAGACTCCCGACGCCGACAATCACACCGCCATCTTCCCAATCCCGCGCAAAGCCGTCGACACCAACCATAACCTCATTCAGAACCCCGGATATTAATAACTGAACTCCATGAAACTCTACAATATATTCATCGCAGTGGCCCTATCGGTGACCACTCTGACCGGATGCGACTCCGACAAGGAGCTCATCGAGGTTGAAATCCCGGTCACACCCTACCAGATCGAAAATCTCTGGATGGTGGGCAATGCCACCTCAGCCGACTGGAACATTGACAATCCCGTGAAGATGGACCGCATCGACAAGAACACCTTCCAGTTTGAGGGCCAGCTCAACGAAGGCGAGTTAAAATGCCCCATGGAGCCGGGCAACTGGGGCGGCCCGTTCATAATGCCCGCCACCAACGGCACCATCATCAACACCGACGGAGTGAAGTCCGACGAAATAGCGCTGATGCCCAACGGCAACCCCGACAACAAGTGGCAAGTGACCCAAAGCGGCGTGTACAAGATCGTGATCGACGGCAACAGACATAAGATTCATGTGACACATATCAGATAAGTTCCATGAAGACCCTACGCATCCTGACCATCGCCCTGACGATGGCCGCAGCCCTCGCCGCGTCTGCAAAACCGCTCGAAGTCACCTCTCCCGACTCCAATGTCAAGCTGTTCTTCGACGTTCATGACGGAGTGCCCGAATACTCCGTCGACCGTAACGGTCGCCATATCCTCTGCCCCTCCCGTCTCGGCCTAAAGTTCAAGGACATACCCGACTTCACCGAAGGAATATCAGTCAAATCAGCTGCCCGCGACTCCCACACCGAGACCTGGGCCCCCGTGTGGGGCGAGGAATCGGCCATCGACAACAACTACAACGAGCTCCGCGTAACGCTTGTGCAGAAGAAGATAGCCCCCGGGCGCGCCATCGATGTTGTGTTCCGCGTATTCAACGACGGCATCGGATTCCGCTACGAATTTCCCCGGCAGAAGGATCTTCAGGACTTCGTCATCATGGACGAGGTGACCGAATTTGCCTTTGACGAGTGTCCCGCGACATGGAGCATCCCCTCGGAAGGCTTCCGCTTCTACGAGGCGTTGTTCCGCCCCCTGCCCCTCGACAGCATAGGCAAGGTCTCGACACCCCTCACCATCCGTTGCGCCGACGGCACCCACATGGCCATCCATGAGGCGAACCTCACCGACTATGCGGCCCTCAACCTACAGGCCACCCCCGGCAGCAACACACTCAAAGCCGACCTCACCCCCTGGCAGTCGGGCGAGAAAGTGTTTGTATCCGGGACCCGTGTCTCCCCCTGGCGCACGGTAATCATAGCCGACAATGCCGGCGATATGGCGCTCAGCCGCATAATGCTCAATCTCAACGAGCCCTGCGCCATAGCCGATGCCGAGAGCTTCTGCAAGCCTCAGCGCTATCTGGGTGTGTGGTGGTGCTATCACATGCGCACCGCGACCTGGGAGGCCGGTCCCAACCACGGCGCCACAACCGCCAATGTGAAACGCTACATGGATTTCGCGGCCCGCAACAACTTCGGCGGCGTGCTCGTCGAAGGCTGGAACCCCGACTGGGCCACATGGGAGTTTGACTTCACCCGACCTTATGATGATTTTGACATAGCCGAGATCAACCGGCATGGCCGCGAGATCGGTGTAGCCCTTATAGGCCATCATGAAACAGGAGGCAAGATAGGCAACTACGAGAACCAGATGGAACAGGGCATGAAGCTCTATGCCGACAATGGCATGCACTATGTCAAAACCGGCTATGTGGGCGATATGCTCGACAACAAAGAGCTTCACAGCAGCCAGTTTGGCGTGCGCCACTACCGCAAGGTGATCGAGACTGCCGCAAAATATCATCTGGCTATCGACAACCACGAGCCGGTGATGCCCACAGGCCTGCAGCGCACCTATCCCAACCTCATGACCCAGGAGGGAGTGCGGGGCCAGGAATATGATGCCTGGAACCCCGAAGGGGGCAATCCTCCCTCCCACACGGTCACTATCCCGTTCACCCGCGGACTGGCCGGCCCGATGGATTTCACTCCCGTCACTTTCCGGTTTGAGAATCCCGTAGTGCCCCAGACCCACGTCAACACCACCCTGGCCAAGCAGCTCGCGCTGTTCGTCATCCTCTACTCGCCCCTCCAGATGGCCTCGGACGAGATCGAGAATTATGCGGCCAATCCCGGCCCCTTCCAGTTTGTCTGCGACTGTCCCACCGACTGGGATTGCACCTGCTACCCCGAAGCCGAGATAGGCAAATATGTCACCACCGCCCGCAAAGGCAAGGGCGAGGACACATGGTATGTGGGCAGCGCCACCGGCGACGAAGCTCGCGTGGCCCACATCGACCTATCCTTCCTTGATCCCGGTGCCAACTACCGCGCCACGATCTACCGCGACGGCGAGGATGCCCACTTCGACACCAATCCCTATCCCGTTGTCATCGAGCAGCGAGATGTAACCAGTCAGACCGTGCTCGACATCCCTCAGGGCCGCAGCGGCGGTTGCGCCATCAAACTTACAAAAATCTAACCGGAAATGCGACGACTCATTCTATCCATACTCTCATGGCTTGCAATAACTGCATCGGCCCATGCCGACGACATTGTCAGCACTCCTGCCTACCGCTGGTCGGGCGACACTATCTATCAGGATGGATTCATAGCCGCAGCTGTCAGCCCCTTTGAAATCCGATCCACCTATTCGGCCCATCCCGGCTATTTCATGCCCGTGGCCAAAGAGTGGAAAAAGAAAAACGACCTCACCCCTTATCCCACCCTCTCGTCGGGAAATATGCTCCATGAAGCCGTCTACAACATGTCGCTCGACGAGATGGTGAACGCCGTTGAGCCCGACACCACCCTCCGCACCGGTAAGGAATGGGCCGGTGTGTGGACCCGCGACGTGAGCTATTCCATCCTGCTCTCCATGGCCTATCTCCAGCCCGAAGCCTCGCGCATCTCGCTGATGAAGAAGGTCGATCCGCTCGGACGTATAATCCAGGACACCGGAAGCGGAGGCGCATGGCCCGTGTCGACCGACAGGGAGATATGGTGCATAGCAGCCTATGAGATCTATAAGGTGACCGGCGACCGCAAATGGCTCGAATATATCTATCCTATCATAAAGAGATCGCTCGAGACCGACGCAGAGACAGTCTATGACCCCGCCACCGGCCTCGTGAAAGGCGAAACCTCCTTTATCGACTGGCGCGAGCAGAGCCACCCCAAGTGGATGCAGTGTGCCGACATATACAACACCGAGGCTCTGTCAACTTCGATCGTACATGCTCAGGCTTGGAAAGTGCTCTCTGAAATCGCCTCCGAGTTAGGTCAGAAGAAAGAAGCCGCCAAGGCGCTTGAGATGTCCATCAAGATTTCCGAAGCCGTAAACAATCATCTGTGGATGGACGATAAAGGCTACTACGGCATGTATCTCTACGGGCGCGACAACCTGATCCTGAATCCCCGCGCCGAGACTCTCGGCGAGTCGCTCGCCATAATGTGGGATGTGGCCGATCCTGAACGGGCACGCACCATAACCGAAAACAACCCTACTACCCCCTTCGGCGCCACGATCTTCTATCCTCAGATCGCCGATATGCCCTCTTACCACAACAATGCCCTGTGGCCCTGGGTGGGATGCTGGTGGGCTATAGCCAACGCCAAAGCCGGCAACGAGGAGGGCGTCATGCAAGGAATCGGCGCCATAATGCGCCCGGCAGCCCTGTTCTGCACCAACAAGGAAAACTTCAACCTCGACAACGGCGACATCTTTACCGAACTCAACTCATCGAATATGCTGTGGTGCCTGAGCGGCAATCTCGCCCTGACCCATAAGATACTGTTCGGTATCGAATATGCCAAAGACGCCCTTCTTTTCCATCCCTTAGTGCCAAAGGCCCTGGGCGGCGAGCTGCGTCTCGACAATTTCAAGTATCGCGATGCCCTCCTCAACATCACTGTCAGGGGATATGGCAACGAGATCAAGTCGTTTACCGTCAACGGCAAGCCGCAGAAGCCCGAGATCCTGGCTAAGAATGCCAAAGGCAACCTGAATATAGAGATCGTAATGGCCGACAACGCCATTCCCCCGCTCAGGGTCAATAACCTCCCCAACGAGAAAGCTCCCCTCACCCCAATCGCATGGCTCGAGGGTCAGACTCTTTGCTGGAATCCGATCGAGTATATCAATCACTACATCATTGTCCGCGACGGTGAGCGTATCGCCGAAACCACCACTACCACCTTCGATGCCTCCATCCCCGGCGAATATCAGGTGATAGGCGTTGCCGACAACGGGACAGAGGGTTTCGCCTCCGAACCCCGCTCAACCCGCCCGGTCATGGTCATTCAGATGCCCGGCGAATCAACCCGCCTATCCTCAAAGGAGATAGCCTATCAGCCCAACGGGGCTATAGCAGGATACAACGGAAACGGATTTGTCGAGCTCGACAAGACGTCGGCCGACGTTAATATTCCTCTTGATATCCCCGCCGACGGCCGATATCTCCTCCGGCTGCGCTATGCAAACGGCAACGGCCCCGTCAACACCGAAAACCGCTGCGGCATACGCACCATCTGTGTTGACGGGCGGGACATAGGGATCGCGGTGATGCCTCATCGTGGCCGCAACAACTGGAACGACTGGGGCCTCTCCAACACCCTCCTTATGGATCTTCCGGCCGGCCGGCATACCCTCTCGATCAAGTTCCTCCCCGAAGATGAGAATATGAACATTTCCACCAACCATGTCCTGATAGATGAATTGAGATTGTCTAAAGTAAAATAAAAAAAGAGTCTAAGGTTAAGAAACTAAGGTAACAAAGCGTTCAGCAACCCGGCGATATTGGTTTTACAGTTTACGCCGGAGAAGACGGCATGACTGATCCCTGTCTGTCCGGTAGCAATCGTGCCGCCTCCCCCCGGGAGCCCCGTGTGCATCAAGCCCGCGGGGCTCTTCATGTCATGCCACGCCGAAAGCCTCCGGTTAATTGTTCACCACACACGGTGGCGGATGTCGGAATTAATCACTACCTTTGCGCCTGCAATATTATTCAACCGACAAAATGAGAAACACCTGCCTACTCGCCATGCTGACACTATGGGTCGGCCTATTAGCTCAACCTCAGCAACTTCAGGTCGGACTTACCGGCAATGCCTATGTCACCAGCCATCCTGATGGAGCCCGGATAACCGAAAACGGAATAGCTGACTGGACCGATCCGCAGACGGTCATCAGCTTCTATTTCTACCTCCATCAACCCGAGGTTGCCGATCTATCGCTATATGCCAAAGGCAATTCCGAAGTCAAGGTGAGCTGTGGCGACAAGAGCTTCAAGGTCAGGATCCAGTCCGACGACTATGCCCGGGTGCCGGTAGGCAGCATTGAGATAACAACTCCCGGATATGTCCGAGTCGACCTGCAAGGCCTGTCACGGACCGGCGACAGCTATGGCGACATCAGTCAACTGCTGGTCGACAATGTGTCGGGCGAAAGCAATTATGTAAAGGATTTCTCCGACTACTGGGGGCGACGCGGCCCGTCGGTCCATCTGGGATATGATCTGCCCGAGGGGGACACGGAATGGTTCTACAACGAAGTTACCGTGCCTGAAGATGGCGAGACGATGCATAGCTACTATATGGCGGCAGGTTTCGGCGAGGGTTATTTCGGGATGCAATACAACTCACCCGCCGAGCGCCGCATCCTGTTTTCGGTGTGGAGCCCATTTGACACCCAGGATCCTAAAGACATACCCGACGATCAGAAGATCAAGATGTTGCGACGTGGCAAGGATGTGCATATCGGAGAGTTCGGCAACGAAGGGTCGGGCGGACAGAGCTATCTGAGATATCCGTGGAAAGCAGGTGAAACCTATAAATTCCTCATGCATGTCAGGCCCGATGGAAACGGAAACACGGTATATACCGCTTACTTCTATGCCACCGACGACAACGAGTGGCGACTGATCGCGAGCTTCCTGCGCCCGCAGACCGATACCTGGTACCGCCATCCCCACAGCTTCCTCGAAAATTTCAATCCCGAGCAGGGATATCTGTCGCGCAAGGTGCTTTTCGGCAACCAGTGGGCTCGCAGCAAAGAGGGCAAATGGACACGCCTGACCGATGCCACCTTCACCCATGATGCGACGGCAAAGGCCCGCGTACGTCTCGACTATCAGGGCGGCAATGCACCCGACAATCGGTTTTATCTGAAGATGGGTGGATTCTTTAACGAGTCTGTCCCGATGGGTACCAAATTCCATTGCGAGCCCACCGGCCTGGCGCCGGAGATTGACTGGCAGGCGCTGGAGCAGCTCTGAAATGCAGCCAAACGGTATGCATTATGCGATCTTACTGATTGCCGTCTTTGCAATCCTTCGTCTTAAGATATCTCCGCAGCTGTTTTGGTGTCAATCCTGAATGTTTCTTTACATATTTGCCGAAGAAAGCAGGATTATTGAAACCTAATCTGACAGAGATTTCCTTGATGGATTCATCGGTATGGATCAGCTCAGTCCGGATATCGGTCATAACAGCTTCATTTATCCATTCCATAGTGCACCTCCCGCTGATCTGCTTCACGACTCTTGCAAGATAATTGGGAGACACTGACAGCGCATCCGCATACCATTGCATATCCCTCGCCTTGGGATAAGATTCTATCAGCAGAGTGGAAAACCGTTGATACAGTCTGTCGGCCGATTGCCTCATGGGGATTTTCTCTGAGTCTGTGCCCGGAAGGATGACCGAAGCAAGCAGATCTTCCATCATCGAGATTATTGTGAAGCGCACTTCGTCGATACCCATTGAGTATTTCTGGCTCAATAGCTCGCCATAGATCCCAAGAAGAGTCACCACACTCTCCTTGAGGCTAAAGACCATGCAGTTTCCCTTTAAGGATGTAAGTTGAGGAAAACCAACCGAGCTACGGCTCTCAAATGGCACAGTAGCCTCAATTCCACATACCATTCCGTCACATTCGGGAGAAAACAACACGTCGGAGATATAGTCGCCGGCCTTGTAGAAGATTATCTGACCCGCCTCTGCCCTGAGAGTGACATCATTCAGAGTAATCGAGATTTTGCCCGTCGCTACATAAACGAATCCGACAAAATTGACCACTATCTTGCGTGTGAGTTTCCTGAGAGCGGTGAAATCACGATAAAATATGAAGTCAGAGCCAAACATCATTCCCGCAGCTGCGGAGTTGAAGTCTCTGATCGTCCATAATGGAGGAAGGGTATTTTGTGTCATGACTGAGGCGTTTACTTCTAAAACATTTGCCGGGCACAATAGTTTGTCAAGAACCGGAAATTTAGAGTCAAAAACTATTCTATTTCTCGCATAAAACATCCCGTTATAGGCTTTATGCCGACAGAGTGAAACTATTATAGCATATAAACGTTTGAAAGGTAAAACCGATAACCCCGAGACTTCAAAACAGGTCTCCGCTAACGATTACATTAATAAAATATATGGCTGAACAATTCACATCAAAGCATCTGATAGCAAAAGAATATCAGTTGCCCATTATAGATAAGATATTTGAGGCTTGTCAAAAACCATTTTACAAGAACCCCTATATCGGCATGATTGGTGAAAGTCAGTCATTGCCCGGCTCCCGCAAAGTCACTATCACCGGTATGGATGGCAACAATATCGACCTCTACATCTGGCATCCCACCGAACTGACCCGTAAAGGACCGCTCCCCATCCTGTATTTCATGCATGGAGGAGGATACCTTATGGGCGATGCCAATACCATGGCCACCAAGCCCGAGGTATTGACCAACGGAGTTCAGGCCATTTTAGTAAGCGTCAACTACCGGCTGGCCACCCAGGCTCCTTTCCCTGCCGATCTTCACGATGCCTATTCGGGTCTCGAATATATTCATGACCACGCCTCCGAATTTGGCGCGGATCCGGATCATATTGTGATTTTAGGTGAAAGTGCCGGTGGAGGGCTGGCAGCACGCCTTGCGCTATACAATCGCGATCACGGCAAAGTCAGCTTGTGCGGACAGGCATTGACCTATCCTATGCTCGACAGCCGCACCGGCACTGACAAAGATCCGATGCCTGACCCCTATGCCGGCCAATTGGTTTGGACCCCCGCCTACAATCGTCTTGGTTGGGACACTCTGCTGGGCGGTCAGAAACTGACCGAAAGCCAACTGCCCTATTATTCGGCCTCTCTCGCAACCGACTTCTCCGATCTCCCACCCGCATTTATAGCCGTAGGCACCATCGACCTGTTCTGTATGTCATGTCTCGACTACACGGCACGCCTGTCCTGTGCCGGAGTGAACACAGAGCTTCACACCATCCCGGGAGTTTTCCATGGATTCGATTTATTGGTCCCTGACTCTCCTCAGACCAAGCTCTACAATCAGCTCCGTATAGCACAGATCAAACGAATGTTGGGCGAATAATCCGCTACTACCACACCATATAACATTAATATAATAGGTTAAAATCTCAAAATACTTAAACACAAACGAAAATGAGTAATTACAGCAAAACACATGTAGCCGAAGGCGCACCCCGCACCGAGCTTCATGACACCCTCTCACTCACCGGCGCAGAGGTATCGGTCAACAATCTTCCTGCAGGAACAGTCATTCCCTTCTATCACAGCCACAAGCAGAACGAGGAGATCTACTTCATCGTCTCAGGCAAAGGCTTCATGGAGATCGACGGCGAAAACGTGCCTCTCGAAGCCGGCGATTGGCTCCGCGTAGCTCCCGCAGCAAAGCGCAAAC
>CAYWWE010000054.1:0-15647 GCA_964461785.1 uncultured Bacteroides sp. | reverse complement strand
CCATCGCAGCTCCGCAGCTCAGATTATATTCTGCGCCATGACCACACACTCGCCCCTCCCGGGCATCGTGTGTGGCTATTATCATTCATCGTGCCTCCGGCACTCGGCCGCCCTACCGTCCGCGATGAGGGTAGGGAAGGGCGGCCCCACAGATCGCGGAGCCACCCCGGCAATGCAGATTAGCGTAGAAACGGTAGCAATTCCGCTGGCCTTTAGCTCTCAGTCAAAGTGAGTTATGGATATAATAGCATATCCTTAAATCCCCGGGCAATCTTTGCATCGGCATAAGGTTCGATCCAGCCCTCAATATATGTACTACCAAGATACCCGTATGCCTTGTCCGAATTCTTGTAGAGCATTATGCTAAACTCAGGACTTTCGCCCCTGGTTAGTCCTATTGTCGCGGTCAGTTTGTAATATTCTTTCGATTTATCAGAGAATTTTATTTTCTTCAACTTCCCATCAATAAGTCTTGGCGTAGGTGGCACATACTGTTCGTCTCCACAGGGGTTGCCCGCAAAATGCTGATATTGACATTTACCATCGTGACACACAAGGAAACGATCGACTCCATTGACATTTCTGTCACCTATTCGGGACATCTTGAAAACGAAGTCGCAATTCAAGAAGGCCTCCTTGACCGCAGCATATTTGATCGAGTCAGCAGCAGGTATCTCGACAACTACATGATCTTGTTGCGACACTGTTGACTTTCCGGCTCGGCAACCCGAGAGGAAAAATATCATTAAAATTATACAACTTAGGGCACTTCTCATATTTGATAATTCTAGTTTATGACTTAGAGGAATTTCCTTTATGCATGTCTCCTACATACTGGGGTTGTTTATAGAACCAGTTAATAGAATCCGGGTAAAAGTACGAGTTGAAGTAGACGTTATCGTTGCTTTTTTGGAACTGATAGGCTGAGTTTCCATAGTCATCCCAGGTATTGACCGGTTCGTAGGGGCCGAAAAGATCTTCCGGCTGTCCTACGGGAGCCATCAGTTCATAGTAGGTTTGGACGGATGCTACCCGGTAGCCATCGCATACCCAGGCATGGCTCTTGCCGTCAAGGTTATAATCTATAATGATGGTTGGGGAACCGCTGTTGATCGAGGAGATGATCTTTTGATCACTTGTCTCGCCGTATTTGTAAGAATACTTATATGTATTATTGAGGGCGCCTAATAAGCTCTGGTAAGGGGCATAACTATAGCTTGATCCGAAAACGGTGTTGATATTCAGAGCCACATCATACAGGAAGTTTGCGATCTCAGTATTATTGCGAAGGGGAGAGCTTGAAGATGATGAGAAGTTATAGATTGTAGGATCGTCGAAATAGTTGAGGATCTGACCTAACGCCACAGCCTCGGAGCTAAGGGGCATTCCACCCGGGACAGCCGCATTATAGGGTGAGACAGTTGTCCAATTGGTATTTAGGCGATTGGATGGGTCACTGTTGAATGTGTATGTGTAATTGTGTCGGACGGTAATGTAGCTGAGTTCGCTCATAGGCTTGCCGTCAGCCCAGTTAACATACATCTTCTTAAGTTTATCCATTAGCTCTTTCAGACCCGGAAGATCCTTATAGGCACCGGTTTCGTTTTTCATCCATTTCTGTGCCTCGTAAACTTCGAGTCCTCGACTCTCCCATTCCCTGATCGCTTTATCGATGATTGGTTGATAGCTTGCTGCTGAGGCTGCCCGACGCATTTTGAGAGTGGGCATGGCGGGCGGAAGGAGAGCGGCCCATTCCAAAGCGTATGTGCCGAGCGAGTCGGCGGAGTAGTCAAATGACTCGGTGATACGATTGGTGTAGCGGTAGATAAGACGACTCATAAAGGGAGTAGCCAGTACGGAGGCATCGTAGCTACCTTGATCGCTTGAAGCGACAACGGGATAGGTCTTTTTGCTTGCCGAGACAATGACATAGCCACCCGCCTCGAAGTTGACGGCATACATCACTGGATCGCCGTAGCTATTGTTGATCACGGTGGTGTTGCTTGCGGTCTTTGGCTGAGCCGGAGCCACACCATTGACTGGGGCATTTATATACTTGGTTGCTGTATACTCGGCAGTTGCAGCATCGATGATGGATGACACTTCACCACCCCTTGATTGGGGGCCGAAAACGGAAGATGTGGAGAGTCCGAACTCTGGCTCGCCCTCCTGGCTGCACGAGGTCATCAGACCGATTGCGGCAGCCATTGCTGAAAAGAACAAAAGGAGTTTTTTCATGCGATGATTGGTTAGATGGTTAAAGATTGATTAATGCGAGTAGGTTCCGTGATATGTTGTTCCATCGAGGAGGGATATGGTAACCGAAAAGTTTTCGAGATAGCCTATATTTATCCCTTCGTAGAGAGAAGATATGGGGAAGGTTCCTGCAAGAACATTAGAGCCGTCAAGTGTTCTTATTGTAATTTCGGCACATTCCGAGTCGGTATAAATACCATGGAACATGAGCATGGGTGCCATATAGGATGCAGTGATGATACGACCATGGGCAGGGGGGATACGGTTTATGGGTCTATGCGGATTGATAGAACCATTGTCTTTATCAATGACTATTTCTCCTGAGTCGGAGTCTCCATCGTCGGGATCAGACGCAAGCGCACTGAAAGAAAATGCGCCTACAATAACGGCAATGATGGCCGCAATACGGGGGATGGTGAATCTTGTTTTCATGGCGTGGAAGTTAGGTGATGATTTTATATTTGCAAAATTATCACCGTTGTGAAAAAACGCCAAGATATTTTTTATTACAATTCTTACATAAATCCCCATATTGCTTAAAATCAGATGAATATAGGTTGATAGATTGGGCGCTTTGAAAATGTGTTTTTCTTAGATCGCGGGAGGGGTGGGGAGCCCGGCCTTTGCAATTTTGTCTTTCAGACGGCTTTTGCGTGTAGAGATAGCAGCCGTGCTTATATCCATAATCACTCCTATCTGCGGGATAGAAAAACCACAGATCAGTAGCCTGAGCAGGGATAGGTCTTTAGCGGGCAAATGTGCGGCTTTTGCCCGGGTGATGTAATTGTCGTGGATGCGGTTGATGAAGCTGTCTACTCTGTCGGTAAACACTGGTTGTGTATAAAAGTCGATTTCGGACTTTAGTCGGATGCGCCGTTCGCCGGTGTCAGTGCTTGGGATTTTGAGTAATTGCTCATAGAGAGTGTCAAGTTTTTGTTTAGCGGCCAAGATATATTCGTGGTCTGACTCTGAGGAGGTGTGATTATTCGTGTCTTCGGTCTGAAAAAGTTTTTCCTGGAGTTGGATTGCTCTGTCTTGCCAAACATTTTTTTCGGCATTGACCTTTTCTATTTCCCGTGTGAGGCCATCGTTATTGCGGCGCATCCTGGTGTTAAGAGCTGCCAGTCTGAGCATCTGACGGTTGAATCTGTTAGTTCGTGCCCGGATCACGATAACTCCAAGCAGAATGGCGCTTACGGTAGTAAAGACAGCAAAAAGGAGCCATAAAAGCAGGCGTCCTCGTTTTTGTTCCGATGTCCTTAGATCGGATAAAGCAATAAATTCATTGGCCGACGATTGGGAAGCAGGCGAATAAGATTGCTTAATCAGATGATTCTGTGTGATCTCATCGTTGAGAAGTGTTTCCAGATCAGTTGCGTAGCCGTGCCAGTCGTTTTTTGCCTGTAAGAGCTTGGCATGGGGTATTAGCCATTGTATGGAGTCGTTTTGGGTTACAAGACGATGATAGGCATCCTGAAGGATATCTTTTGCTTCGTCATATAGCCCTTTTTTAATCAGTAATCTGGCGTAGCGACTCTGGATCACGGGGTCTGATGCAATCTCGGGATATTGATCGATGTGCTTTTTGAAATCGTTGAGGCGTTCGAGTCCCATTAGGCTTGATGCGATCCCCCACGAGGCCATATCGTGTCCGGCTTGGTTGAAGTATACCATTGCAGAGTCGTATTGCTTGAGCTGATCAAAGGAGAGACCAACGGTGTAAAGTTGGTTGCGGATATGGGTGCTGTCACCTTCGAGACGAAAATAATCAAGGGCGCGCAGCGAATGATCGTGATTTCGTTTGAGATCGAATACACTATTGAATGCCGCTGCCATAAGTGAATTTGCCAGTCCACGATAACGCCAGTCATTTATGCGGGAGGCAAGAGAGTCTGCAATGGTGAGATTGTGGATTGCGCCATAATAGTCTTCACCATAATATGATACTACCCCTTTATAATAGTAAGTCATCATGCGACGCCTGCGGTCTGCATTTGTATTGTATGTGTAGTAGTTGTAGGCGATGCTGATGAGGGAGTCGTCGGCGATGTCGATAAATTTTTTGTCGTAGACCTGGGAGAGGAGCAGGGCGTGGCGGGCGCGGTGTTCGCCGCTCAGGTCAGAGCGGTCGATGGCGCTGAGGATGGTGAGGGCCGAGTCGGGATATGAGTCGATGAGGGCTTCGGCGGTCTGCAGCCGCCTCTCGACTGAGGCCGACGTGCAGCCGGCGGCTATCGCTATCAGGGCGCCCACCAGGAGCATGGCTAGGAGATGGAGGGTGGACCTCATCATATGGAGGGTGGGGAGAAATGAGAGAGTGTGGATGCCGGGGGGCGGATCAGTAGTCGGAGAAGAGGGTGGGCTTGATGACTATGCCGACGCGGAGTGAGGAGTGAAACTCCTTGTAGGCGAGGAGTCCCTCGCCATAGCCGTTGTAATACTGAACGAAGAGGCTCTGGTTGTCGCGCTTGAAGATGCGGTAGGAAAATTCTACGATTGTGTTGTAGTTCAGGCGCCAGCCCCGGCGCTTGGTGAGGATCACCGACAGGCCGAAGCGGTTGTTGGGGTTTTGAAACGATGCGCCTATCTGATAGATGCCGTAGTAGTCGAGGAGGTCTTTATTGTTCTGGCCGTCGATGAAGGGGAGCCAGAATTTGCCGTGGACGGTCATCATGGGGTCGATCATGATCGATCCGGAGAGCGAAAGGCGGTTCCACGACCGGCTCTCGACGCCGTCGCGGCCGTTGCTCTCGTGCTCGGCCACGAGCGACAGCTTGCCCACATAGCGGTTTTTGACGAAGAGGGGCTTGGTGAGGCCAATGCCGGGGTTGAAGTTAAGGTCGGTCATCGGAAACGACTCCTCGAGCACGTTCCAGAAGCATTTCTGCGAATAAAACAGAAACAGGTATGTGCCCAGCGGGAGGGTCGACTTGGTGAGACGCTGGGCTATGGAGATCTGAAACTTGATGTTGGTGTTCTCCCTTGTGGGCCGGGGGCCTACGGAGGTGCCGAAGATAAAGTAGTTGTCTTTATACAATCCGAAGTAGGGGCCATTGTCGAAGGCTTGCCTGATGCTGTCGGATTTTATCGAAGCGTCCTGACGCACTATCTGAGCCGACATGGGTATGACTCCGGCGGCTATGAAGATGATTGCTGTGATGATGATGGTGGTGATGGTTCGGCTCATGGTGGTGCAAAGTTAATTAATTAAGCCGACAGGGGAGGGGTGTTTTGGCGCTTTTTCTTGCCCGACTGCCAAAAATGGAGTAATTTTGACGCGTGAATATGAATCTCCGCTTCCTGTCCCGCATCGCGCTTGCCGCCTCGGCGCTGTTCTGCTCCTGCTCCGACGACACCCACTTCACTGTCGCAGGCCGTTTTGCCGACGGCGCCGACCGTCCGGTCACCGTGTCGTATTTCGACGGATCAGGCTACAAGACGGTGACTCTCAATGGCATCGACGGATCCTTCAGGTTTACGGGCGTGGCTCCGGCATACGCTCTCGTTACGGTGTCTGACGCTGTTGAGCAGACCCCTTTCGTGTCGGCCATCGTCAAAAACGGCGATGAGATCTCGCTCGACATCGATCCTGCCGAGCCCATCAATTCCAAGGCCCGGGGCAATGATCCTACGGAGGCCTACAACGAATTTGTCCGCGACAATGCCGAGGCTCTCCTCACCGACAATACCGCTGCCATCAACAGCGCCGTGGCTGCCTATATAGGCGCCAATCCCGGACGGACGGAGAGCACGGCGCTGCTCACCTCGATCTACCGCACGCCCGGCTATGAGGTGCAGGCCGACTCGCTGCTGAGGCTCCTCTCTCCCGCAGTGCGCTCGCGGGCGCTGCTCGCCAGCTATCCCGCCCTGCTCTCCACTCAGCTCGGCGAGGAGATCCTCGCCACTATCCCCGTGCGCTTCATGACCGGGCCCGACAACAAGACCATCCGCATCTCGCCGCGCGATGCCTCACTGACCCTCTACGCATTCCTTGACGATGAGGTGACGCGCCTCGACTCGGCTGCCATGATCCTGCGCGAGCTCTCGCAGGCCTATCCGTTGCGCCGCCTCAGGGCGGTGGAGCTCTCGTCGGCTTCAGACTCCCTCACCTGGGCTGCCAGAGTGTCGGCCGACACCACCGTGACCTACGACCGCGTGTGGGCTCCCGTCGTCATAGCCGACCGCAACTGGAAGAGTCTCGCCATCCCGACCCGCCCATACTTCATCGTGGCCGACTCCACCGGAGCCCAGTGCCTCAGGACCGGCTCGGCATCCCGCGCCCGCGATTTCATTGTCAATTTCCTCTCCAAATGAACCGCAGCGGCATCCTCGCCGTTGATCTTCATCATGTCAATATCCACTCAGTCCGATCATAACAGCATAATGCGCAGATTCGTCTTTCTCGCCGTTGCCTCACTCATGGGCGCCGCCTCGGTGTCGGCCGATCCGCCCCGTCCGCGCTTTGAATCGCAGCGCGGACTCCTTGCCGGATTTCCGGGCGACAGTATCGACCTCTCGGTGATGACCTTTACCATCGACGGCGACACGGTGAGCCGCGATGCCTTTTTCAGTCTCGACCGCAAAAGAATCCGCACTCTCACCGTCACCCCGGCTCCGGCCAATCTCATCGAGGTGGAGACGCACGCTGCAGCAATGACTCCGCTGGCCCCCGACGATCTTCCGGCAGACATCGTCTATGTCATCAACGGCAGGGTGGCCGACAGGGTGGCCTACACCCGGCTCAAGCCCTCGGAGATAGCATCGGTGGCCATAGTCAAGGGCGCGCCTCCGCGTATCGAGGTCACTACTGTCCGCCCGAGAGAAAGAAGATAATCCCACCCAGCCAGCACCATAATCAGCCATGACAATGCCAGCTACCGACCTCAGTCAAGTCACATCGAGCAATGATCTGCCCCCCGAGCTCAGGGGTAAGGCCGTCACGGTCTACGGTGCCTCGTCGGCCGACATAGATGTGGCTTACAAAGACGCGGCGCGGGAGCTGGGCGCGGGAGTGGCCCGGCTCGGCCTGATGCTGGTCAGCGGAGGCGGACGTCAGGGTCTCATGGGAGCTGCCATCGACGGCGCCACGGCCGCCGGTGGTGTCACAGCCGGGATCCTTCCCGCCTTCATGTTGCGCCGGGGCTGGAATCACCGCGACCTCACCCACACCGTTTCGGTAGCCGACATGCACACCCGCAAGTCGCTCATGGCCGCTCTGGCCGGAGTGGTTGTGGCCATGCCCGGCGGCATCGGCACCTTTGAGGAGATATTCGAGATCATCACCTGGCGGCAGCTCGGCCTATGGCGCGGCAAGGCCGTCTTTCTCAACACCCGGGGCTATTACAATCCGTTGCTCGAGATGCTCCGCGAGGCAGAGGAGCAGCACTTTTTCAAGCGTCCCGGCGGCAGCCTCTATCCGCTCTACGAGGTGGCCGACACCCCTTCCGACGCCCTGTCAATCATCCGTTCCAGCCTATGCGTCTGATCGCCCCTTTCCCTCACGACTCCGTGCCCGCCGCCGGCCCCTTTACCCGGCTTTCGTGCGTGGCCGACGATGCACCCCTCGCGCTTGCCGAGGGAGCCGGCACGCATACCGGAAGAGTGGAATATCTTGAGGGCCTCCCGGCGGTGGATCGTCCCCTCCTGCCGGGCTACGACGACGGAGTCACGGCTCTGGTCACAGGCATCTTCGTGTTGCTGGCCGTGAGTGTCAGCCGTCACTCCAACTTCCTCAAGACATTTACGGCGGCTCTCCTGTCGGGGCGTCGCACCAACAATACCTTCGACGACCATACGGTGGCGGAGTCGCGCATCACCGTGGCCCTGCTCATCATCTGCTGCGTGTGCGAGGGGATCCTGCTATATTTCGCCTCCTCGCCCGGCGACTATGCCGACAATGCTTTCCAGTCCATAGCCGTAGCCACGGGGCTCGCCATGGCGCTCATGGTGTTTCAGACCGTGGGCTATTGTCTTACCGGCTATGCATTCTCGCTCCATCAGGGCGACACGCTCCAGTGGGTGCGGGGCTTCTTCGCCTCGCAGTCGCTCCTGGGGCTGGTGCTGATGCTCCCGGCCTTCATGCTGATCTATTATCCCGGCGTGGCCCAGATCACCGTGGAGATATCGGCCGGGCTCTATATCCTTGCCAGGCTCATGTTTATACGCAAAGGGTTTAGATTTTTTTACACAAATTGTTTCTCGCTTATCTACTTTATTTTGTACCTTTGCACACTCGAAATCGCGCCGATTGTCTTTCTGTGGCGTTTGACCCTAATAATCAGCGATTTCATGTAAGTCTTACTCCTCAAGGATATATCGCTCCCTTACTCACACTCAGCAAGTCTCTGTCGTGAATATAAAAAAGATACTAATCTCACAACCAAAACCGACCGACGACCGTTTCAAGGAATTGTCACGTAGTTACGATGTGGAACTGGTGTTCCGTCCGTTCATCAAGGTCGAGGGTCTGACTGCCAAGGAATTCAGGCAGCAGAAAATCAATATCAATGACTTTACTGCAATCGTGTTTACGGCCAAGACAGCGATTGATCATTTCTTCCGCCTCTGCGAGGAGATGAGGATCACTATCCCCGACACGATGAAATATTTCTGCACCTCCGAGCAGATCGCCAACTACCTTCAGAAATATATCGTCTATCGCAAGCGCAAGATATTTTTCGGCACCACGGGCAAGCTCGACGATCCGCAGCTGGTTGCAAGCATGACACGCCACAACAAAGAGAAATTCCTCTATGCCGTGAGCGATGTTCACTCGGATGGCGGCACCAATGTGCTCGACAGTCTCGGCCTCAACTACACCAAGGCTATCATGTATCGGACGGTGAGCAATAACTTCGGTCCCGACGAGCCGTTTGACTATGACATGCTCATCTTCTTCTCCCCCTCGGGCATCGACTCGCTGATGAAGAACTTCCCCGATTTCAATCAGGGCGACATAGTCATCGGCTGTCTCGGTCAGGCCACGGCTCAGGCTGTTGAAGCCGCCGGCCTGCGGCTTGACTTCCAGGCCGGCACGGCTGCCAATCCGTCGATAGTGAGCGCGATCGAGAAGATCCTCGTCAAGCAGAATGAGGAAGATGAAAGCTCCGAGTCCTCTGAGAACTCCGAGAACTCTGAGCCATCCGAGAGCTCTGATAGCTCCGAGTCCTCCGAGAATTCCTGACCCCTTATTGCTGATGAAAGGCCTTCGCCTCTATAAGATAGAGAAGCTGTGCAGCCCCGTGGCCGTAGATCTTCTCTTCTCACGCGGCGCAGGCTCGTCGTCGGCCATCTCATACCCTTGGCGGGCGGTGTGGAGAGTCAATCCCGACCGCTCTGCCGATGTTGCCCGCTTCCTGATCTCAGTGCCCAAGAAGCGGCTGCGCCATGCTGTTGACCGCGTCACCATGCGCCGCCGTTGCCGCGAGGCCTACCGGCTCAACCGGTCGATCCTCCCCGGATCATCGAGGCTCGATATCGCTTTTATCTATGTGGCCGACGGGCTCCTTCCCTACGATCGCTCGGCTCATGCCGTGAAGCGTCTGCTCGGCATCATTGCCCGCTCGCTCAAATCTCACTCCGACAATAATGAGCCGGCTGAGTAAGCTCTTGAGCAACCTCCTGATATTGCCCATACGCTTTTATCAGATGTCAATATCGCCTATGCTTCCTCCGTCGTGCCGCTACACTCCGTCGTGCAGCAGCTATGCCGTGGAGGCTCTGAGGCGTCACGGACCTCTGCGCGGCTCGTGGCTCGCGCTGAGGCGCATCCTGCGCTGCCATCCCTGGGGAGGCAGCGGCTATGATCCGGTGCCATGATCGAGCTGCCCGCAAATCTGAGGTCGCTGATCGACGACTGGCACACCCACACTCCATCCAAACCCCGCGCCATCATCAATCTCCCCTCGGTCGATGCTCCGGCCGTGGAGGGATATCTTTATTCTGTGGGCATACACCCCTGGGAGGCGGATATAGCCACTCCCGAGCTGCTCCAAGCCCTGCGCCAACGGGCAGCCGAGCCATATATAGTGGCGGTAGGGGAGGGGGGACTCGACCGTCTGCGCGGTCCTGAGCTTTCAGTCCAGATGCCCGTGTTCGAGGCTCAGGCGCGGATTGCCGACGAGGTTGCCAAGCCTCTCATAATCCATTCCGTAAGGACAATTCCCGAAATATTGTCGGCCCACAAGCGTCTGCGTCCCGAGGTGCCCTGGATCATCCACGGATTCAGGGGCGGCCCGGAAGCGGCGCGGCAGATCCTTGCACGCGACGGTGTCTATATCTCGCTCGGATCCCGGTTCAGGCCTGAGGTGGCCGGGTTGATTCCGCCGTCGCGGCTCCTCCGCGAGACCGATGATGACCCCGGCGTCACGCTCTGAGCTCAGTCGGGATAATTCAGGTTTGCAGGCTTAATGCAGTTGAGTGTCTCCTCGAGATAGCGGTGTGCGGCCGCGCGCGCTCCGGCAGGATCCATGAATGAATAGTTGCCGCAGTCGCGTGGGGTGGCTCCCGGTATCTCCCCTTCGTAGTCGGCTATGAACTCCATCGTCTCCCTCATCAGATCCACTATTTCGGAGCTCCCGTAGTGGCCGGAAAGGAGCAGATAGTTGCCCGTGCAGCATCCCATCGGCCCCCAGTAGATGATCTTGTCGCGCCACTGAGGGTGGTTGCGCAGGAATGTGGCCGCGAGATGCTCCATGGCATGGAGAGTCTCGGGCGAGAGTGCCGGCTCGCGGTTGGGGCGGGTCATGCGGATGTCAAAGGTCGTAACGGTGTCGCCTCCCGGCGTAGTGTCGCGCCGCGAGACATATATGCCCGGTTCGAGCCGGGTGTGGTCGATTGTGAAACTTGCTATTTTTTCCATGTCATGCAAAATTAGCAAAAATCGTCCTTTTTACTTACTTTTGCAGCCTGATCAATTACTGACTAATCATGAAAATCATAAACTTTGCCGAAACCCCCTCGCTCGTGAGCCAGTATCTGTCTGAGCTCCGCGATGTCGATATACAAGGCGATATGCTCCGCTTTCGCCGAAACCTCGAGCGAATAGGCGAGATCATGGCCTATGAGATAAGCAAGACCCTTAGCTACGGAGAGGTGACCGTCCAGACCCCTCTTGCCCCATGCTGCTGCGAGCGGATCGACGAACAGCTTGTGCTCGCAACCATTTTCCGCGCCGGGGTGCCCTTTCATCAGGGTTTTCTCAACTATTTCGACCATGCGCAGAATGCCTTTGTGTCGGCCTACCGCAAGTATAAGGAGAAGGAAAATTTCGACGTGTTTATCGAATATATAGCCTCGCCCCGCCTCGACGGCAAGACTCTGATCATTGCCGATCCGATGCTGGCCACCGGCGCCTCAATGGAGCTCAGCTACCGGGCTCTGCTCACCAAGGGGACACCTGCCCGGATCCACGTTGCCTCGATCATCGCATCGCAGGTGGCCGTCGATTACATTGCAGAGCATTTCCCATCCGACCGCACCACACTCTGGATCGGAGCCATCGACAGCGACATCAATTCCCACTCCTACATTGTCCCCGGCCTCGGTGATGCCGGCGACCTCGCCTACGGCGTCAAGGAATAATCCTCCATTTGCAGAAAACCGAACTCCGGATTGAGCCCGTCTGCTTGAGGCTCAATCCGGAGTTTGTTGTGTAAGGTCTGTGAGATCGCCTATTCCTTTATTGTGATTTTTGAGGCAACATTGGTCTTGTTGATTCTCTCCAGATAGATTCCGCCCGGAAGATGAGCCCTGACGGCGGATCGTTTTCCTGCCGTTATCAACGATCCTTTGAGGTCATATACCATAACGTCGGGATCAGGATCTTCTGCCGGTGAAATGATGTTTTCTTCAACCGACGCACTCTCAGGCAAGGGGATGATATATGTAAACCGGTTCCATATCGGGGTGTTCCGGTAAAGGTCGAGGCTCTGAGGCGGCACACACAGGGTCATCCTTAGAGATTTGTAATATATGGCATCCTCGTCGATTTCAGGCGGAGTTGTTGCAAGCAGTTTTACTGTGTCGACATAACAGTTGAGGGAGTGGTGATCAATGCTCTCGAGGGTTGCAGGTAGTGTGATGACCCCCGGCACATAAGTGTCTCCGGAATATCTTGAAATCAGCAGGCGCGCAAGGGAGTGCCTGCCAAGTTTTTTCAGTCCTTTGGGGAGCTTTATGTCGGAGAGGCAATACATTTCGGTAAGGCCAAGATCGGGCAGCTTGTCGGCCACCTGCACGCTGTCGATGTTATAGCTTGCGACCTGCTCATAAGATGGCAGACTGTCTGCCCTTACCTCCATGATCTGTGCGTTAGTAAGGTCGAGACTGTGCACGGTCTGGAATGCCCGCCCTATAAACCAGATGTCGTAGGCGTTGATCGGGCCCGAGACGGTGAGTGAGGGTGTGGTGCGTGCCTTTTCAGGATCGACTATCGAGCTGAGTGTACCTGCCTCGTCCATGACGATCGACATTGGAGCGGCTCTTTCTGCATAGCTTGCCTTAACCACAACCTCGGTCGTGTCAATCCTGTAGATCTTGATATCTATTTCGGTGGGTTGATAATCGGAGATTTCGGCATCGACATTGAGCCATCCGAGATAGCTGCCGCGGGTGCGTCCGTTTACTTCCTGAAGGAGCACATGGTTTGGCTTTTCCTCTTTCGGATTCAGCCTGATTGTGCGGGAGAAGACATTGTAGTGTTCGGCTACATAGTCATGCGGCACTTCTTCGAGATCCGCGGAAGTGTCGGGGCCGACGGGGCGCATCTTGACCACCACATCGTCTGTCACATCAAATCTTATCTGCTTGACGTCGATGGGATCCATGTCGGTTGCGGGCAGCGAGGTCGCTATCACATCGGTTCCGATAATTTTTTTCCACTCTTTTGTCGAGCTCTTGGGCGAGAAAAGTAGCTGTAGTTTATAGCTGTCTTTGATCTCTTTCAGCTGTGATGTAAAAATATCCTGGAACACTACAGGAAGCAACGGATCGGCACCCGGATAGGTTGAGATTATCTCTTCGCCGGCGATCTCAAGGATGTTGTCATTCTCATCCATTATGGCCAGCGCTATCACCGGCCGATCGACTGGATCTTCAAAATACGAACTGTTTACCGCCACACATCTGATGCAGAAATAAAACGGTTCGCCGGGGCGTATGGCGCTTTTCGAGACCTCTATGGCTTTCTTCTCGCGGTAGTGATTGTCATACGCTTTGGCAAATGAGGTGTATTCCGTGTCGTTGCCGGGTTTGATATCGAACAGGATGCCATCGCAGTAGTATCGGCCCATGAGGCTGTTGAGAGGATAGAAACCATTGAAGTTTCCTCCCCATCCGAAGTTGCACCTCAGCTGGGTCCGGTCGGCGCTGTAGCCGTCGACCACCCACACGTGTCCCATCGGGATATCGAGCGGGGCGCCGCAGTAAAGCACCGGTAGTCCGGCGTCGATCTGGCTGAGTGTTATCTCCATGAATCGTTCGTCGGTGAGGTCTTCCTTGTATATGAACTGACACTCGGGACTGTAGTCGAAAAACATTGTCAACGGCAGACCCTCCTCGCCGGAGATGGTACTGGAAAGAGTAGGGGAGTATTGAGTGTTGGCGGCTTTGCCTACCGTATAGATCAGCTCGGCGATAGCATCCTTCTCCTCCTGAGTGGTTGTCTCGTCGACGGTCAGGGGCATCTTGTCCCACTTGAATTTGTGGGCTCTCAGATCGAATTCCTCGACATCTATATTGACAAAGTGTTTGATGTTTGTGTTGCCGCACTCCGGATATTTATGGTAGCGCATGACGGTGGCGAGTGCCACTGCCGTACAACCTGCGGGAGCCTTCACGCCATCGATGACGGGGGCATACTGATTAAACGGAGCGTCCTGAGCCCACTCGGCAGTCGGGAGCACCTTGGCTCCATCTTCGGCAAGCGGGGCTATGGCCGCTGTCCATGTCGGATCGTCGGGTGCCGATTCTGACATTGATGCAAGCTGCGAGTCGATGCCCGAAAGCATTCCCCGGAGTTGGGGAGGGAGGTTGGTGACATCGTGTACTCCGGTGTGGCTGTAGCCTAATATCATCGGTAGGCGTGTATCCGTAGCCACAATGACGAATCCTTTTCCGTTTTCTCCGATGAAGATGCGGTAGTTCGGTGATGGAGCTTCAGATCTCGACAGGTCGGTCGGGATATAGACCTGCTGGTTCATCTGTTGCTCGGCAATGGCGGTCGCTTCATGTATCGAGACCTTTCGGGCCGACAGATTGAGGGCACAACCCACCAGAACGAGTAGTGTAAGGTAAAAATGTTTCATGCTTTTGATTGGATTCTATTATTGCTACAAATATAGTGAATTATGTTGAGAAGTGCCGACTTATGCGTAAAATTGTGAGCTTTAAATTCCGGAGATATTTTTTGCGTGTGATCATCCGATATTTGACCGTTTATGGATGCAGAAATCCGGTCACTCCCACGGAATTGTCGGAAATATTTCGCTCCTAAAGACTAAAATTCGGCTCAATCTCCTGCATCTGAGGAGGTTGAGCCGAATTTTAATGTCTGAAATCGGGAGTCAGATAATTTTTGTTGTCAGGGCTTGACGGTAAATCCGTCTTTACGGGCTTTTTTGGTCATTCGATCGATGCGGCTTCCCACATCGGGATGGGAGGAGAAGAGCTGGGAGAGTGCCGACGACTGTCCGCCCCCGGCCTGCTCCATCGCCTGGAGCTTGCGGAAAGCGTAGACCATGGCGGCAGGGTTGCGACCGTTCGATTTCAGAAACGAGTAGCCATAGTCGTCGGCATTCTGCTCCTGCTTGCGGCTGAACTTGGAGCTGACAAGGGCGTTGCCGATCTGGCCGAGCTGCGAATCGGTGAGTGTGGCGATGGAGCTGCTGGTCGAGGCAAGGCCGTCGAGTATCGCCTCGTTCATCATGGCTTGCTTGAAAGCGTTGCGCGAATCGTGGTGTGCCACATGGCCTATCTCGTGGCCTATGACCCCGAGCACCTCCTCGTCGGTCATGATATCCATCAGGCCGGTGTAGACACGCACGCTGCCGTCGGCACACGCAAAGGCATTGACCTCCTCGTTTTGGTAGACCTTGAAGTTGAGGGGAGTGCCGTCTACCTGAGTCAGCCCGCGGGTGATGTTGGCCAGACGTCGCGAATACGCATCGGTGGCGGGAAGCACTTTGTTGGCTGAATCACTGTAGTTTATATATTCCTTTACATACCCTACTACTTGGGCGTCGCTGAGAGTTGCGGCTTGCACACCCTTCATCACTCCTTGAAACAGCCGCCCGAGATTAAACTGTGCCGCGGCTTCAGTGGCGCCGAAACCCAGCGCGATCACTGCCGCCATTATCGTTGCAATGCTCCGTAGCTTTTTCATGTTCATCTTT
>CAYWWE010000053.1:0-16084 GCA_964461785.1 uncultured Bacteroides sp. | reverse complement strand
GCTGCTTCCCCAACTTCTTCGAGAGCCTCATCCGATGGACCTTCAGCCCCGAGATTTTCGCCGTTATCGGCATGAACTAATTGACCCACTCTTTCTGCAACAGATTTGACAATGGACTACTCACAGTTTTTAGCTATGAAGCAGGAAATAGGCCTACTGGTCGTGTTCCTGTTGGTGTTCCTTTACGACACTTTCGCCTCCGCCCGCGCCACCGGCGCTACAGGATGGGTTGCCGTGGGTCTTTTCGCGATCTTCACAGCATTCGGATTCTGCCCCTGCGTATCCGAGTCAGCCGAAGCATTTGCCGGAATGTATTCGACCAATGCAGTGATGGCTGCCATCAAGAACATACTTAATGTCGGCACACTGATCATCATGATCCAGGCCATCCGCTGGGCCAAGCAGGATGTCGTGGCAATCCGCCGCGGCGAGTTCTACGAGTTGATCCTGCTCACCCTCTTCGGCATGTATCTCATGATATCGAGCCGCCACTTCCTGCTCTTCGTCATCGGCCTCGAGACCGCTTCGCTGCCTCTTGCTGCCATGGTGGCCTTCGACAAGCACCGCTACGAGAGCCATGAGGCCGCAGTGAAGTACATTCTCACAGCCGTGTTCTCATCGGCCATCTTCCTGATGGGTCTCAGCTTTGTCTACGCTCTTGCCGGCTCGCTCTACTTCGACCGCATCGGTCTCGCAGTGGCCGAGGGATCCATGAGCCTTATGCTCATCGTTGCTCTTGCCTTCGTCATCGGCGGCGTAGGCTTCAAGCTCTCGCTTGTTCCCTTCCATCTCTGGACAGCCGACGTCTATCAGGGCGCCCCGACACCGGTCACCTCCTATCTGTCGGTGATCTCCAAAGGCGCCGCTGCTATGGCCTTCCTCATCGTGCTCTGCCAGGTGTTTGCCGCCGCATACGCCGATGTGTGGGAATGGATGCTCTACGCACTCATCATCCTCACCATCACGATAGGCAACCTCTTTGCCATGCGTCAGAAAAACATGAAGCGCTTCCTCGCCTTCTCGTCAATCTCGCAAGCCGGCTACATCATGCTCGGCATCATCTCGTGCAGCGAGCTCGGCACCGCAGCCCTCATGTTCTATGTTCTGGTCTACATCTTCTCCAACCTTGCCGCCTTCGGTGTCATCGGAGCAATTGAAAACAACACAGGCTGTGTGTCGATGGAAGACTACAACGGACTCTATCGCACCAATCCCCGCCTTGCCTTCACGATGATGCTGGCCATGTTCTCGCTCGCAGGTATCCCTCCCTTTGCCGGATTCTTCAGCAAGTTCTTCATCTTCACCTCGGCCCTCTCCCAGGGATCAATCGCCATCTACATCCTCGTGCTGATAGCTTTGATCAACACCATCATCTCCCTCTACTATTATCTCCTCGTTGTCAAAGCCATGTATATCTCTACCGAACAGGGCCCGGTTGCCACGTTCCGTTCCGCAGGTTCCGAGCGCTTCGCCCTCTGGGTTTGCGTAGCCGGTATCATCGGTCTCGGTATTGTCAGCTGCTTCTACAATAGCCTTCTTTCGATAGCAGGAGTCTGATCCGATATTGCCTATATCAACTCGCAGGCACACAACAGAAGCCTCCTCTCATCGTTTCGACTATACGTATTTCATGTTCTCCCCGCCGAATGATGTCATTCCGGTGGGGAGAATTAATAACTATATGTCTTTAATTCCCAGTCATCTGCAATGATACTCAAATTCAAGCGATCCACAGTCATTCCGATCATGCTCCTGATCTATCTCGGAGTCATGGCCTACATAGGCCGCGGCGAATTTCAGGCCGGAAACTACACATATTACTTCGGCATTATCGGAGTGACGCTGCTTTGTATATTCTTGCTGCACATTTTCCTCCGCAAACGCGAACGCCTCAGAAACGAACGGGAATCAGACATAAGGAAATCATCAACCGATAGCCGCCATGACTGAAGAAGATATCCGGGGCCTCTCACAGGCCGAGGTCGAGGAGAGCCGACGCCTCCACGGCATCAACGTCCTCACCCCTCCCAAGCGGGAAAATCCCTGGCGGCAGTTTCTCCGCAAGTTTGCCGATCCACTCATCATCATCCTCCTCATAGCCGGTCTGCTCTCTATCGGCATCGCGGCCTACGAATATTTCGGACTCGACGAGGGCACCGAAGCCTTTTTTGAGCCCGCAGGCATTTTCATAGCCATATTTCTCGCTACGGGGCTGGCATTTATCTTCGAGCATAAAGCTGAAAAAGAGTTTGACCAACTCAACAAAGTGAGCGATGACGAACCGGTTGAAGTGATCCGCGACTCAAACGTAACGACAGTCAGCCGACGCGATGTCGTAGTCAACGACATCGTCCGTCTCACAACAGGATGCGAGGTGCCCGCCGACGGCATACTGCTGCAATCGGTAGATCTGTCGGTCGACGAATCGACCCTCACCGGCGAGCCCATAACAGCCAAGACGAGCGATCCGGCCAACTTTGATCCTGAAGCAACCTTCCCCTCCGATCATCTCTATCGCGGCACAAAAGTCATGGAGGGTCACGGACTGATGAAAGTCACATCCGTCGGCGACTCCACCGAAGCCGGCCGGGTTGTAACAGCCGTCCAGACTGCCGGCAAAGATATCGTCACCCCCCTTGACCATCAGCTGCACAATCTCTCGACCGTCATAGCGCGGATAGCCTACATCGCATCCGCCGCCATAATCGTGGGTCGCGCCATACTCTTTTTCACGTCGGGAGAGTCTATGGAGTGGTCCCATATAGCCACCTATTTCCTTCAGTCGTTCATGATAGCAGTGGCGCTGATCGCAGTGTCTGTTCCGGAAGGTCTACCCATGGCCGTCACCATCTCGCTCGCGCTATCCATGCGCCGCATGATCAAGACCAACAATCTCGTAAGACGCCTCCATGCCTGCGAGACGATGGGCGCCACAACAGTAATCTGCACCGACAAGACCGGCACACTCACACAAAACCGCATGCAGGTGGCCGAGATAACGACGTTTGGCTCACAGGATACATCGCTTCTCGAAGAGGATATAGCCGTCAACTCCACAGCGTCGCTTGACCGCTCCGAAGCCACCCCCAAGTCTGTCGGCAATCCCACCGAGGGAGCTCTCCTGCTCTATCTCGACTCAAGAGGGATCAACTATGAGACACTCCGCCGGGAAGCTAAGGTACTTGCCGAGCTCCCCTTCTCGACCGAACGCAAATATATGGCCACGGAAGTGGAATCAGCGGTTTGTCCCGGCAAGAGGATCCTCTATGTCAAAGGCGCTCCCGAGATAGTCATGTCCATGTGCAAGCCCGTTGAAGGAGCAGCCACCGATCCCTCCGTCACCCTCCTTGGCTATCAGAACAAAGCCATGCGCACCATAGCGTTTGCATACAGGGAGATCACAGCCGGTGAGCCGTCACCTATCGGGCGAACTGTCAGCGGGCTCACGCTTCATGATCTTACTCTCATAGGTATAGCCGCCATTTCCGACCCCGTTCGTGAAGACGTTCCTGCCGCCGTGGCCGAGGCGCGCCGGGCCGGCATCGACATCAAGATAGTCACGGGCGACACTCCGGCCACAGCCCGCGAAATAGGGCGGCAGATCGGACTGATAGATGAGTCGACCGACTTGTCTCGCGCCATCATAACGGGCACGGAGCTCTCCGGGCTAAACGCCGACGAACTCCGCCGCCGTGCGCCCGAGTTCAAGATCATAGCGCGCGCCCGCCCGCTCGACAAGCAGCGTCTCGTAGAAGCCCTTCAGGCCGATGGCGAAGTGGTGGCAGTCACAGGCGACGGCACCAACGACGCCCCCGCGCTGCGGGCAGCCCATGTGGGGCTGTCGATGGGCGACGGCACAGCCGTGGCAAAGGAGGCATCCGATATCACCATCATCGACAACTCCTTCACCTCCATTGGGCGTGCAGTGATGTGGGGCCGTTCGCTCTACCTCAATATCCAGCGGTTCATCCTGTTTCAGATGACAGTCAATGTCGTGGCCACTCTTGTAGTCGTTGCCGGAGCCTTCCTGAGCGAGCAGTCGCCGCTGTCCGTCACCCAGATGCTCTGGGTCAACCTCATCATGGACACCTTCGCCGCCATGGCCCTGTCATCCCTGCCGCCGTCTGAAGATGTCATGAAAGACCCTCCCCGGTCGCGCAATGCATTTATCATCACGCCCGGCATGTGGAGGTTTATACTCGGCGTCGGTGTAGTGATGTTCGGCACACTGTTCGGGCTGCTATGGCTGATCGAGCACGGCGATATATCGGGCCTCCCCGCCGCCGGCAACGGAAATCTCACTCCACGCGAGCTCACGATCTTCTTCACATTTTTCGTCATGCTCCAGTTCTGGAACATGTTCAATGCCCGCGCCTATGCCTCCCACCGGTCAGCTTTCCATCTCTCCGGCTGTCGCGGATTCCTGATTATCGCGGGCCTGATCATCGTGGGGCAGATCGCGATAGTGCAATTCGGCGGCAAATTTTTCAATGTCGTTCCCCTCAGCTTCCGCGACTGGCTCGTTATCATTCTCGTCACCTCCCCCGTCCTGCTCATAGGCGAGGCCATCCGGGCTTTAATCCAGGTGTTCAGCCCCAAGCGTGCGAAATAATATGTAAACCCTCCATCCCCCCTGAATATGTCAAACACGAATACAGCCTCACCATCGAGTCAGGTCCCGAAGGGCTCAAGTCACAATCGACTGATAGGCAATCTGTCGATGTTCACGGCCAAAACATTCTCGGGCTTTAACGAGAATGCACTCAAATATCTGCTCCCCACATGGATGAGCGCCTACGCCGGTGTCGTGATTCGTCTGGGCTTCGGCTCCCTCTTCTTCTGGATTTTGGGTTGGGTGAGACCCGACCATAACGAGAAAGTGAGCGCACGCGACCGCTTGCTGCTTCTCCTCACGGGCATCATCGCCGTGTTCGGCTATATGTTCACACTGCTGCAGGGGCTAACCTATACCACGCCCATATCATCCTCAATCTTTATCGCCCTCCAGGGCACTGTGGTCTATATCATCTGCCTGATTATCGGAACCGACCGCCTGTCGGCTACCCGCCTTGTCGGTATAGTGCTCGGCATCGGGGGAGCCCTGGTGTGCATCCTCACTCAAAAGCATAGCGATGTAGCCTCCAACCCCCTGTTGGGCAATATGTACTGCATGGCCTCAACCGTGCTTTTCAGCTCCTACCTGGTGATAGAGAAGCGTTTCCTGCGGCGCCTGAGCAATGCCACCGTCAGTAAGTACACTTTTTCGGGAGGGCTTCTTGCCGGAATAGTGGCCGTGTTGATTTCAGGACAATGGGTCGCACCGGTGCTGACGCTAAATGTATTCTCCACCCCCTTCCTGGTGCTGATGTTCGTGCTTTTCTTCCCCACAAGCATAAGCTATCTGCTGACCGATATCGGCCTGAAATACCTCCCCGCCACCGTTGTCGGCCTTTATTCCAACTGGATTCTCATCGTGGCCGCCATAGTGAGCTATGCCCTGGGCCAGGATCACTTCTCGTGGTGGCAGATAGCATCTATAGTGCTGATAATCGGGAGCGTGTGCCTGGTTGAATCGGCCGAAGCCAAGGATCACTCCACGGCTAAACCCAAGTCGTAGCAGCGACGGCACATTCTTTCCACAGGCTTTGAGGAGTGTAGAATTTTGTGTATTTTTGTGATCTGAAAAATCAATCATCACGTTTCTCATTTATGTACAAGATAGTCGACAAGGAGCATTTCAGCCCCGCAGTAGTGCGTTTTGAGGTAGAAGCTCCCGAGATAGCCCGGGCGCGCAAGCCGGGTCACTTCGTCATAGTCCGTGTCGGCGAAGGCGGCGAACGAATACCTCTCACCATTGCCGACGCCGACACAGAACGAGGCACCATCACCCTCGTCGTGCAGGCCGTCGGAGTCTCCACACGCAAGATCAACGCCCTCGAGCCCGGCGAGTCCTTCACTGACGTTGTCGGTCCGCTCGGACGCGCCACCCATATCGAAAAGGTCGGCACAGTAGTGTGCTGCGGCGGAGGAGTCGGCGTAGCTCCCCTCCTGCCCATCATAAAGGCAATGAAGCAGGCGGGCAACCGTGTCGTCACCGTGCTGGCTGCGCGCACCCGCGAGCTCATAATCCTTGAAGAACAGGTGCGCCCGTGGAGCGACGAAGTAGTCATCATGACCGACGATGGATCATACGGAGCCAAAGGTCTCGTGACCGACGGTGTAGAGTCGGTCATCAAGGCCGAAAAGGTTGATCAGGTGGTGACAATCGGACCCGCAGTGATGATGAAATTCGTCAGCATCCTTACCCGGAAATATGACATTCCCACCATGTGCTCGCTCAACACCATCATGGTCGACGGCACGGGAATGTGCGGAGCCTGCCGCGTCACCGTCGATGGCCGCACACGCTTTGTCTGTGTCGACGGCCCCGAATTTGATGCACATAAAGTTGACTTCGACGAAATGATGATGCGCCTGCGCGCCTACAGCTAATACAATTTTCAATAGCCCAATCTCCCACACACATACCATGCAAGATCAGCATATATCCCTTCTCATCGACCGCAACAGCCCGTGGAGGGAACAACTGCGCGGCGCCATGACCGCAAAGGAGCGCACAGCCATCCCCCGTGTGCGCATGCCAGAGCTCCCCGCCGAATATCGGGTGACCACCCTTACCGGCGAGGTCAACGAAGGCCTCTCGGCCGAACAGGCAACTCTTGAGGCCACCCGCTGTCTCGACTGCCCCGACCCGCAGTGTATGAAAGGATGCCCCGTAAGCATCAACATCCCCTCTTTTATCAAGAACATCCAGCGCGGACGGCTCGATCTGGCGGCCGAAGTCCTGCGGCTCACATCGGCGCTTCCCGCCGTCTGCGGCCGCGTATGCCCTCAGGAGCGTCAGTGTGAGAGCAAATGCATTTACCACAAGATGCACAAGGAGCCGGTGGCGATAGGATATCTCGAACGCTTTGCGGCCGACAGCGCCGCCGACAGCGCGCCCGACATCGCTGCCCGCCCCTCAAACGGGATCAAGGTAGCCGTTGCGGGCTCAGGTCCTGCCGGACTCTCTTTTGCAGGAGATATGGCCGCGCGGGGCTTTGACGTGACCGTCTACGAAGCCCTGCATCAGATAGGAGGCGTGCTGAAATACGGCATACCCGAATTCCGTCTGCCCAATGCCATTGTCGACCGTGAGATCGACAATCTGCGCGCGATGGGCGTGAAATTTGTGCCCGACACCATCATAGGCAAGACCCTTTCGGTCGACGATCTGCGTGAGATGGGCTTCAAAGGCATCTTCGTTGCCTCCGGAGCAGGATTGCCGCGTTTTATGGGTATTCCCGGCGAGAATCTCATAGGCGTCATGTCGAGCAACGAGTATCTCACCCGCATCAACCTCATGGGAGCGGGACGCCCCGGCTACGACACCCCGGTGGCTCGCGGTAAAGTGGCAGCGATAATCGGCGGCGGCAACACCGCCATGGACTCGGCCAGAACCGCCCGCCGCATGGGATCGGAGAAAGTATATATCGTCTACCGGCGCTCGGAGGCCGAGATGCCGGCCCGTGTCGAGGAGATCAAACACGCGAAAGAAGAGGGGATCGAGCTTATGACCCTCTCCAACCCCATCGCCTATTCAGGCGACGAAAAGGGCCATGTCACATCAATGCAGATCCAGCGTATGGAGCTCGGTGAGCCCGACGAGAGCGGCCGCCGTTCACCCGTCCCTATTCCCGGCGCGGTAGATACTGTGCCGGTCGATCTCGTGATCGTCTCAGTCGGTGTGAGCCCCAACCCGCTTATCCCCGACGCGGTCAAAGGGCTCGACATATCGCGCCGAGGCACCATCGTTGTCAACGATGACACGATGCAGAGCTCGCTCAAATATATTTATGCCGGAGGCGATATTGTGCGTGGCGGAGCCACAGTGATCCTCGCTATGGGCGACGGACGCCGTGCTGCCGAAGGCATGGCCGCCGCCCTGCTCCCCTGATCTCGACTGTCAGGATAATCAGCGGGCGAAGAAACGGAACGGACGGGTGATGTCGGCTGTAGGAATTATGGCTATGACAGGTAGCCCGTCCGGCGTATAATCGGGCTCGGGCAACTTGAGGAGCTCGGCCATGAGCGACTCCATCTCGGCCTGATCAAGCCTTGTACCCGACATGATCGCTGCGCCGCGGGCAATGGCTACAGCCGCGGCGCGGCGCAGGGTCTCGGCACCATCGACGGTGGTGTCGGCCACCGCGTCGTCGAGAATCCGGCGCAGGGTCTCGGGTGCCCGACCGTCGGGGAGAATCGACGGAACGCTGTTCAGGCTCCAGCTCGTTCCGCCGAGATAAGTCGGGTCAAAACCCATTCCTCTCAGATCGCTCTCGATGGCCTTGAGGGTAGCGCTCTGCGACGGGGTCAGCTCGATAGCCTCTGGAAACATGACACTCTGGCTGGTGAGCGTAGGTCCGGCGCCACCCGCCATGATGCGGTCAAACAGGATCCGGATGTGGGCCCGGTGCTGATCTACTACCATGAGGCCGCTCCGGGTGGCCGATAAGATATAGCGGTTGTCAAGCTGAAGATAGCCTGTGGGAGATGCTGCGTTGCTGCTTTCCTCATTCTCGAGATCGAGAGAAGGCGCAACTTGGATAGAACTCTCCACTATCTCATCGACGGGAGCGGCCGGCATCTCGGCGGGCTCACCCCTACGGGCTGCAAAATCGGCATACAACTGCTCCCAGTTGCGGGTATTGATGCTCGACGAAGCACCCGGCTTATATCCGCCGCCCGATGCAGGCGCCGGGGCCGGCTGAGGCGTTGCTCCCGATGCAAACGGGTTATATCCCGGATCAAGCTCTACGCCGTGCGAAGCCTGTTCGTCGGGATTGAAAACCGGAATATCGGGTGCATCCGTCATGTCGAAGTCTATGCCTGCCGAAGCATTAAACCTCCCGAGACTCTCCTTGACCGCCGCGACGAGAATCTGCCAGATGGCACTCTCGTTTTCAAACTTGATCTCATTCTTAGTGGGATGGATGTTGACATCGATGGTATCCGGATCCACGTCAAATGCAATGAAATAATTGGGCTGCATGTCAGGGGCGAGTATCTGTTCGTAGCAGCTCATTATAGCCTTGTGAAAAAGAGGGTGACGCATATTACGCCCGTTGACAAACAGATATTGCAGGGCATTGCGCTTACGGGCGTGCGACGGCAAACCGACAAATCCGTCAAGTCGCACGATCGAGGTGTCGGTCGCCACCGGAATCAACTGGGCCTCCATCCCCTTGCCAAACAGATCGGCGATACGGCGCTTCAGAGGCGCCTTCATCAACCGGTGGAGAAGAGCGTCATTGTGGGTTATCGAGAGCTCGATCCCGGGATTGACGAGGGCAAGACGTTCAAACTCCCTGAGCACCTGACCGAGCTCCACAGTGTCCTTTTTCAGAAATTTACGCCGGGCCGGTATATTGAAAAAAAGATTCTTCACCATCATATTGGAGCCCGGCGAACATGCCTCAGGCTCCTGCGACTCTACCTTAGACCCATTGATGACGATGCGTGTCCCAACGGTAGCATCGCGCTTCATGGTGCGCAGATCAACCTGAGCCACTGCCGCAATCGATGCGAGAGCCTCGCCGCGGAAGCCCATGGTGTGCAACGAGAACAGATCGGCGGCCACATTGATCTTCGATGTGGCATGACGCTCAAAAGCCATGCGGGCATCGGTATCGCTCATGCCGATACCGTTGTCAACGACCTGTATGAGTGTCCGGCCGGCGTCGCGGAGTATGATGTCGATCTTGGTGGCCCCGGCATCCACGGAGTTTTCAACCAGCTCCTTGACCACCGAAGCAGGCCGCTGGATCACTTCACCGGCAGCTATCTGATTGGCCACCGAATCGGGTAAGAGGCGAATTACATCTTCAGTCATAATTGATGCAAAATTACCTCAATTCCCGATTGCTGACAAACAGTGTTATTAACCGTCGGCCAGCTATTGTCGACATAATGTTTATAATTATGTTGATAACTTTTTGGTAAAATATTTGGAAGATAAAAAATGGGCTAATAGATACCGCGAATGTCAGGAAAAGAGAGTATCTTTGCAGATCCTATAAGATACTGTCCGAAAATGAAGAAACTTCTCATATTCATAGCTCTCATTGCCGCCATTATCCTGCCGGTGGCCTCATCAGCACAGAGCAACAATGTTGTTCCGGTAAGATGGAAGATATCGGTCGCCATGACCGGATCAGACACAGGTATTCTGACCCTCAGGGCCATTCCCTCGACCGGATGGCATCTCTACGGCACTGATCTGCCCGAGGGCGGCCCGAAATCGACATCAATCGATCTATCACAGTCAGAAGGAGTCAGCTTTGACGGAGAGCTCAAGCCATCGCTCAAGCCGGTGGCTGTTGACGACAAGCTCTTTGACATGAAGCTCTCATGGTGGGACAAGCCGGTGCAGTTTACCGTAAAATTCAAGATGGACAAAGGCTCTGACAGCGCAACCATAAGGGCCCGGGTCACTTTTATGGCCTGCAACGATGTGACCTGCGCCGCGCCACTCACCATCAATCTCGACCAAAGCGTCAAGCGTGCAAAGTAAAGGCCGCCCCATCAATTTCAGAATCAATCTATCCCCGAACCTAAAAGATATATCACTCAATGAAGCTCCGGTTTCTGACTCTGATCTCCTTTGTCGCAACAATGATAGTTGCGTCGGCCCAGATCCTTAACCCGATAGTCTGGACCACCTCGATAGAAATGACCTCACCATCCGAAGGCGTACTGAAATATGCCGCCGACATCGAAAACGGGTGGCATCTGTATGGCACCACACTCCCCGAGGGAGGGCCTAACCCCACCACCGTCACCTATGAGACCCTCGAAGGGGTGGAGCTGACGGGAGAACTGACACCCTCCCGTCCTGCGCCCGAGACCGTCGACATGGTCTTTAACCTCAAGCTCGGATGGTGGACCGAAAAAGTGACCCTGTCGCAGACCTTCCGCGTCAAGTCGCCCGACAACTACGCTATCGAAGGTTATATCTCATATCAGGGCTGCAACGACGAGAGCTGCATCCCGCCCACAAAGGAATATTTCACCTTCAAGAGCGGCTCTACAGCCTCTGCCGCAGCCGCATCACAGTCACAACCTGATGAACCCGCAGCAGCCGCCACATCAGCTTCCGGCATCGACAATTCCGGATGGTGGACTCCGGTTGACTTCTCGACCGTAGGTGCTTCCGACAATGCCGCCACGGCCTCCATTGCCGAGCAGAGCTGGTGGTATATCTTCATCTGGGGCTTCCTCGGCGGCCTTGTCGCACTGCTCACTCCCTGTGTGTGGCCCATGATTCCGCTCACCGTCAGCTTCTTCCTCAAAAAGGGAGGCAAGGATCGCGGCAAAGCTATCCGCGACGCCATCACCTACGGAGTGGCCATCATCGTGATCTATCTCATCCTCGGTCTGGCCATAACCCTGATCTTCGGAGCTTCCAAGCTCAATGATCTCGCCACAAACGCCGTCTTCAACCTTGCTTTCTTCCTGCTCCTCGTGGTCTTCGCCATCAGCTTCTTCGGAGCCTTCGACATCAAGCTGCCCTCGAAATGGAGCAACAGCGTCGACTCGCGCGCCGAAGCCACTACCGGCATGCTGTCGATCTTCTTCATGGCCTTTACACTGGCTCTGGTCAGCTTCTCATGCACCGGCCCCATCATCGGCACTCTCCTTGTCGAAGCAGCCTCGGTAGGCAACATCGCCGGCCCGGCCATCGGCATGGGCGCTTTTGCCCTTGCGCTGGCCATACCGTTCACGCTTTTTGCCGTGTTCCCCTCATGGCTTCAGGGAATGCCCCGCTCGGGCGGATGGCTCAATTCCGTTAAGGTAGTCCTGGGCTTCCTTGAGCTTGCCCTGTCGCTCAAATTCCTCTCTGTTGCCGATCTGGCATACGGCTGGGGCATCCTCGACCGCGAAGTATTCGTGAGCCTGTGGGTTGTGATCTTCGCGCTGCTCGGATTCTATCTGCTCGGTAAGCTCCGTTTCAGCCACGACACCCCGGTTGATCATGTGGCCATCCCCCGCTTCTTCCTCGCATTGGCTTCTCTGGCCTTCGCCGTTTATCTCATTCCCGGTCTGTGGGGCGCTCCGCTCAAGAGCGTCAGCGCATTCGTTCCTCCGCTCTACACTCAGGATTTCAACCTCTATGCCGGCGGGGAGTTCCGCGAATTCGACGACTATGACAAGGGCATGGCTTTCGCAGCCGAAAACGGCCGTCCCGTGCTGATCGACTTCTCGGGCTACGGCTGCGTCAACTGCCGCAAGATGGAAGGCGCAGTGTTTGACACCGAGGAAATCTCAGGCATAATACGCGAGAACTTCGTGCTGATAAAGCTCATGGTCGACGACAAGACCTCGCTTGAGCAGCCCTACACCGTCGACGATGCCGGCAAGACCATCAAGATCTCTACCGTTGGCGAGAAATGGAGCTATCTCCAGCGCCATAAGTTTGCCGCCAACTCTCAGCCTTATTATGTCATGATAGGCAATGACGGACAGCCTCTCGCCGGGCCCTACTTCTACGACGAAAACGTAGCGAAATTTGCCGAATGGCTCGGTTCGGGCATAAGCAAATACATCGGTGACTGATTTCAGAACGAAGATGACCAGACATACCCGTCAGGAAAAAATCGAAGCTCTCGGGCGGGTGATCGACACCCTCGATCGCCTGCGCGTAGAGTGTCCGTGGGATCGCAAGCAGACCAACGAGAGCCTGCGGCCCAACACCATCGAAGAGGTCTATGAACTTGCCGATGCCCTCGCCGGCAACGACAACCCCAATATCGCCAAAGAGCTCGGCGATGTGCTCCTCCACGTCTTGTTTTATGCAAAGATCGGTGAGGAGAAAGAGGCCTTTGACATTGCCGACGTAGCCGACCGGCTCAACGAGAAGCTCATCTTCCGCCATCCGCATATTTTCGGAAACGTGGAGGCCGAGACCCCCGAACAGGTGTCGGCCAACTGGGAGCAGATAAAACTGAAAGAGAAAGGAGGCAACAAGACCGTCCTTGCCGGCGTGCCCGCCTCACTCCCCTCCCTCATCAAGGCCTACCGCATTCAGGAGAAAGCGGCCAACATCGGCTTTGACTGGGAGCATCCCGATCAGGTCTGGGACAAGGTGAAAGAAGAAATCGACGAGTTTGAAGCTGAGGCAAAGGCTGCCCCCAAGAATGAGAAGGGTAAGCCTCTCCCCGAGGCCCGCGAGGCTCTGGCCAACGAGATGGGCGATCTGTTTTTCTCGCTCGTCAACGCTGCCCGGCTCTACGGCATCCATCCCGACACAGCTCTTGACCACACCTGCCGCAAATTCATCAGCCGCTTTAACCATATAGAGCAACGCAGCAAGCAACAGGGGCGCCAGCTCAGTAGCCTGTCGCTCGAAGAGATGGATCGTCTTTGGAACGAAGCCAAGAGTCTCGAAAACTGATCGCCTCCCTTCCCCGCTAATTCATTCTTTTCTCTCCAAGACAAAAGTCATGATCATCCACCGTCTCATCACAGCCATAACGGCAATGGTGATCACCATTGCCGCCAGTTCGCGCACCCTCTACGACTTCGCCGTCATCCCGCAGCCGGGCGTCAATATGCCCTTCACATTATCTGTCGACTCGATCGAAATGCGTAGCGATGTAGCAAGGATCTACGGTCATATTTATGGCACGCCCAACACCTCGGCCCGCATCGACGGATTCTTCATCAAGCCGGATGCCAAAGCCGTGCCATTAGGAACCAAGATAGTAGAAGAGGAGGCCACGGATATCGACGGATTCGAGTTCACTCACCGCTTCCAGTGGGAGGAGGATGGCGACATCCCCGTAGAAATCGACTTCAATCCCATACCGGTGGCCGATGTATATTATATGCGCATCACTCATCCCAACGGATGGTATGGCCTGACACTGCGCAAATCCCACGCAACCCGCTCGAAACAAAAGCGCAACCGATGAAGGTCTGCATCACGGAGAAACCGAGTGTAGCCCGCGACATAGCCAACATCCTCGCCGGCCCGTCGGCACCCAGGCACGACGGCTACATCGACTGCGGCGAATATAAGGTAACGTGGACATTCGGTCACCTTTGCTGCCTCAAAGAGCCTCACGACTACACCGAACGCTGGAAACGCTGGAGCTTGGGATCGCTGCCGATGATCCCCGACCGCTTCGGCATCAAGCTCATCGACTCTGCAAGCTACAAACATCAGTTTGAGGTGATCGAGCGCCTGATAAGCGAGGCCGACGAGGTGATAAACTGCGGCGATGCCGGCCAGGAGGGCGAACTGATACAGCGCTGGGTCATGCAGAAAGCCGGCACGAGATGTCCCGTCTACCGGCTGTGGATCTCGAGTCTTACTGACGAGAGCATCCGCGAGGGCTTCAAAAATCTGCGTCCACAGGCCGACTTCGAGAACCTTTATCTCGCAGGGCTGTCGCGCGCCATAGGCGACTGGATTCTCGGGATGAACGCCACCCGTCTCTACTCACTGCGCTACTCCGAGCCGGGCAAAGTGCTGTCGATAGGGCGCGTACAGACCCCCACACTCGCCCTGATAGTCAAGCGCCAGCATGAGATAACACACTTCAAGCCCGAAGACTATTGGGAGTTGCGTACCATCTATCGCGACACCCCCTTCTCGGCCACGATAGCACGATTGAAGTCAATCGATGAGGCGCAGAAAGCGCTGGAGAGTGTCAAGCCCTTTCCCCTGGTCATTGACAAGGTCGAAAAGAAAAAAGGCCGCGAAGCGCCTCCACGCCTGTTTGACCTCACGAGCCTTCAAGTGGAGTGTAACAAGAGGTGGGGCTGGAGCGCCGAGACATCGCTCAAGCTCATTCAGTCGCTCTATGAGAAAAAAGTAACGACATATCCACGAGTCGACACCACCTATCTCTCCGACGACCTCTATCCAAAGATCCCCGGCATCCTCCGGCGTATGACCCCTTACTCGCCGCTCACCGAGAGCATACTCGCCGGAAAGATTCACAAAAGCATGAAGATCTTCGATAACTCCAAAGTTACCGACCACCACGCCATCATACCGACTGGCCAGGCCCCCAACACTCTCGTAGGCGACGAGCGGAAGCTATATCACCTTGTAGCCCTACGCTTTATCGCCGCCTTTTATCCTGACTGCACCTTCTCGGCAACAACCGTCACGGCTCATGCCGGCGAGACACCCTTCAAAGCCACCGGCAAAGTGATCGAAGATCCCGGTTGGCGCACAGTCTTTGCAGGCGATCAGGCGTCAAAGCAACCTGCCAAAAAAGAAGACGACGATGAAGGCCGCGTGTTGCCCGACTTCATAGCCGGAGAACAAGGTCCACACACACCCGAGCTCGTCAAGAAAACCACCCAGCCACCCAAACCTTATACCGAAGGCTCGCTCCTGCGGGCGATGGAGGGTGCAGGTCGGACTGTCGACGATGAGGCACTCCGCGAGGCAATGAAAGAAAACGGCATCGGGCGCCCCTCGACACGCGCAGCGATAATAGAGACCCTCTTCAAGCGTGGCTACATCCGCCGCGAGCGTAAGAACATCGTCGCCACCCAAGCCGGAATAGACCTGATAGCCACAATCAACGAGGAGCTGCTTAAGAGCGCCAAGCTGACCGGACTGTGGGAAAACAAACTCCGCAGGATCGAACGCGGCGACTACTCACCGGCCGAGTTCGTGGCCGAGCTTAAAGACCTTATAAGTCAGATAGTGGTCAATGTCATGAGCGACAACTCAAAGCGCCGAATCATAGCCGAGACCACCGACACCGGGAGTCACCACGCCACCTCCAAACCCGACTCAAAGGCCGAAACACCCAAAAAGAAACGGGCAACCCCCATCAGAAGCCTCGAACAGGTAAAATGTCCCGTATGCGGCCAGGGACACATCCTGCGCGGACGCACCGCCTACGGTTGCAGCCGCTATGCCGACGGCTGCTCCTGTCTCCTTCCCTTCACCGACTATCCCGCCGACCTCAAGCCCGGCGAACTCTCCCGCCGCCTCAAAAAGCGCTTCCCCTCCCCCTGA
>CAYWWE010000052.1:13463-16088 GCA_964461785.1 uncultured Bacteroides sp. | reverse complement strand
CGGAACGTGGATCGACTGCTTCATGGATGACAGCTATGACGGCGAGTATCAGCCCGAAAATGCCTGTCATTGGATGGCCATCCCTGACCTGCCTAACCGGAATCACAAATAATAACAAATATGGATATAAACTTAAAAGCGACAGTCGATCTGTCTGATCGGCTCTACAGCACCATCGACCGGCTTATCGCCGCGCTCGACCGTCTGTCCGGTGTGGCCGTCCCCGCCGCTCCGGCCATAATCCCGCCTCCTGCGGAAAAACCGAAGCCGAAATCTATCCCCGTGGTAGACACCACTGCCGAGGATAAGAAGGCGGCAGAGGAGTACGCCGCTAAGTTGCCGGAGCTCAACCTCTCCTATACCAACGAGCTTCCGTCCAATCCCGATGCCAACGTCAGCGGCGAGGATGTGCGGCGCGCCGTCAACTCAGTGCGCGAACGCATCATCGGCAAAGACTGGGAGGAGCAGCGCCAGAACGGTAGCGAGCGTCACGACCGCTATTGGACTGACATCACCGTCGCCATCAAGCAGCTCGCCGCACGCTTCGGCGTCACCACCGCCAAGGCCGTGCCTGCTCCCGAGCGCGCCAAATTCATCGCCATGCTCGACGGGATCGGGCTCGATAACAAAGGAAACGTAACCATCAACACCCCTTTCTGATCAATGAAGAAACACTGTTTACTCTCACCCTCAGCGGCGCACCGGTGGCTGCAATGCCCGCCATCGGTGCGGATCTGCGAGGAGATCCCGCGCAGCAGCTCACCATACGCCGAGGAGGGCTCGTTGGCTCACGCCGTGGCCGCCATGGCTCTCAAGACCGCCCTCGGCATGGACGTGACCGGCGAACGTGAGGAGATCGCAGCCTCGACCCTGACCGTCGATGATGCCATGGAGCGCCACGCCGCCGAATGGACCGCCCTGATCACCGACCGCCTCGCATGGTGGCGGCTCAACTGCGGCCACCATGAAGCATACGCGCTGGTGGAGCGGCGCGTGGCCTTCACCGCCGGCGGCCATGAGATCTACGGCACCGCCGATGCCATCATCGTTACCGACACCGCCGTTGAGGTCTATGACTACAAGTATGGCCTCGGTGTGGCCGTGTCGGCCGTCGAGAACCGGCAAATGATGATCTACGCACTTGGCGCCCTCAGCCTGAGCGACGGTGATCCCGACGAAATGACCGTCAGGATGACCATCTTTCAGCCCCGCATCAACAACCTCAGCGAGTGGGAGGCTCCGGCCTCCGTGCTGCTCTCCTGGCAGGCCGGTGAGCTCTCCGAGAAGGCCGCTCTGGCCTACGACGGCAAGGGGGTGCTGAGCTGTGGGCGCTGGTGTCAGTTCTGCCCCGCCCGGCCAAAGTGCCGCCGCTGCGCCGCCGACTACCGCAAGGCATGGGAGGAGCACCGGTCGCCGGAGCTGCTCACCATAGCCCAGATCTCAGAGCTGCTCCATGTCACCGGGCAGATCAAGCAGTGGGCGGAGTCGGTAGAGAAGCACGCATTGACCCGGGCTCTCGACGGCGAGAATTATCCCGGATGGAAGGTAGTGGAGGGGAGAGGCAGCCGCGTCATCACCGACACCAAAGGCGCCGCAGCAGCGCTGCTCGGCTCCGGACTGATGGAGGATGCCATCTACAAGCCCCGTGAGCTACAGACCCTCACAGCCCTCGAATCCATCGTCGGCAAGAAACAATTTGCGAAGCTGTGCGGCGACTTCATCACCAAGAAGCCCGGCAACCCGAAGCTGGCGGAAGACAGCGACTCCCGCCCGGCTCTCAACAATAACGTATTCGCTGACCTCGACACATCAAATCTCTAACACAACATCAGGAAATGAAAAAGACCATCGACCCCAAGTTTATCAACGAAACCACCGTCCGCATCGGTCCGGTGCGCCTGTGCTACACCCATCTCAACGAGCCCCACGCTCTTCCCGGTACCGATCCCTCGACCGCGAAGTATCAGACCTCCTTCCTCGTTGACAAGAAAGACAAGAAGACAATCGACGCGATCAACAAGGCTATCGAGGCCGCCAAGCAGCGCGGCATCACCTCTAAGAACGGCAAGCCTACCGTGTGGGGCACACAGATCCCTCCGGCCTCCAAGCTGCGCATCCCCTTCATGGACGGCGACGAGCGCGAACGCGGTGAGGAAGAGTTCAAGGGCTTCATGTATGCTAACGCCAACGCCACCCGTAAGCCCGTGGTCGTCGATAAGAAATGTGCCCCGATCATTGATCCGGATGAGATCTATTCAGGTATGTATGCTGTGCTCGTCGTGTCTTTCTTCCCCTACAGCAATGCCGGAAACAAGGGCGTGGGCTGCGGCCTCGAAAACGTGATGAAGACCAGCGACGGCGAACGCATCGGCGGCGGGGCTCTGTCTCCTCAGGCTGCTTTCGACGATCTCGATATGAGCCAGATCGAGGATGAAGAGGACTATTAAACCCCGGCTTCGGCATGACTAAGACACAATCAACCCTCTCCACGGATGACCACCGGTCACGGTGCATCCGTGGTAGGAGTGCCGGGGGCTCCCGGCGCGAGCCGTGGACGGAAGACGATATAGCGCGGATGCGTGCTTTAGCTGCCGACGGCATGACGATTGCCGAGATAGCGGCTGC
>CAYWWE010000052.1:11095-13363 GCA_964461785.1 uncultured Bacteroides sp. | reverse complement strand
CCTGAGCACCGCCCCGAGTCGCACCGCCCGGCTATGGCCGCCGCTGCGCGATACTTGGGACGGTCTCTGTACCCGCCTCGCCGCCTCCCGGGAGACCGACGAGACACCCGAGGAGTATGCCGCCGCTGACAAAACCCGGCGTGGCGAGATCAAGGATGTAGGCGGCTTCGTGGGCGGAGCCCTTACCGATAATATCCGTCGCGCCGGTCATTGCCTGCGGCGTGACATCATCACCATCGACATTGACCGCCTGAGCCAAGGCGACGAGGAGCGGGTGTGTGAGGTAGCGCGGCGATGGTGCTGCTGCGTCTACTCCACCCATAGCCACACACCGGAGGCTCCACGGCTACGCCTCGTGCTGCTGCCGTCGCGCCAGATTGAGCGCGCGGAATATGAAGCGGTGGCCAAGGTGGTAGCGGCTGAGATCGAGGCGGCGGTAGGCGCGGGGTGTGTGGACTCCACCACCTTCGAGCCCGAGCGCCTCATGTACTGGCCGAGTCACAGCCGGGGAGCCGCGCCATACTACCACCGCTTCTACGGCGCTCCGGTAGACGTGGACGCGGCCCTCGGCACTCCGGTAGGGCTGGAGGCCGCTGCCATCACAGCCGAGACCGCAACCCGCGGCGACCTTCAGGATCCCCGGCAACGCGGCGGGGTGGTGGGCGCGACGTGCAGCGTCTACTATCCCATTACGCGACTCTTCGACGGCGGCCCGTTAGCCGGATATTACGTCAAGGGCACCCGTGGCCGGTGGAGCTGGGCGCGCGGCAAGAGCCGCGACGGCGTGTGCATCTACGACAACGGGCTCTTCATCTACTCGCGCCACGACACCGATCCGGCGCATGGAGCCTGCCGCAATGCTTTCGACCTCATCCGGATCCACCGTTTCGATGGCGACATGGATGCGGCGTTGAGCTATTGCGCCGCCATCCCCGCCGTGGCCGCGATCATCAGAGAGAGCAGCTTCAGCGATATAGAGTTGCCCGAGGATCAGGACGCGGCGCCCGCTCCAGACGCGGCGCCCGCTCCGCCGGAGGAGCCGAAGAAGAAGCGCGGACGCCCAAAAAAACAGAGATGGGTGCCGCAAGGCGACTGGACCGACAATCTGGAACGCGACGACCGCACGGGCCGTGTGCTCACCAATGCGAGTAATGTCAGTGCGGTGTTTACGAATGATCCGGAACTTAAAGATCTCTTTAAGCTGAATCAGTTTAATCTCGACGTTGTGCTGACACGTCGGCGCCCATGGGCGCCGGAGGATCCGGATCTGAAGCTGCGCAACTCCGACATGGCCTGCCTGAGAAACTATCTCGACCGGGAATATGGCCTGAGCGGTAAGGAGAAGATACAGGACGGTTTCGAGGCCGAGATCCTGCGCAACTCCTTCAACCCGGTCATCGAGGCTATCGAGGCCGAGACGTGGGACGGGGTGCCCCGTGTGGAGACGCTTTTCATCGACTGGCTCGGGGCCGAAGACACGGTGCTCAACCGCACCATGTCGCGCAAATGGCTCGTGGCCGCCGTGGCCAGGGCGATGAAGCCCGGTTGCAAATTCGACTACCTGCTCATCCTGCGCGGTCCGGAGGGCTGCGGCAAATCCACCATCTTCGAGAAGCTCGGAGGCAACTACTACACCAACCGCATAGGCGACATACGGACAAAGGAGGCCCTCGAAAACATCGCGGGCAACTGGATAGCCGAGTGCGGCGAGCTCGGGTCGCTGCTCGGTGCGGAGCAGGAGTATATAAAAAACTATTTCTCGACCACGGTAGACAAGTTCAGACCGGCCTACGGAAAGGTAGTGGAGGTGCGACCGCGCACGACCGTATTCTGCGGCACGACCAATGAGGATAAGTTTGCCAAGGGCGCCACCGGCAACCGTCGCTACTGGATCATGACCGTAGACCCCTCTAAGCGGAAGCATCCTATCGGGGAGCTATTTAACGGCGTGTTCCCCGTAGGACAGATCTGGGCTGAGGCTCTGGAAATATATAAGAAAGGCGAGATCCTTGCGCTCCCGCCGGAATTGGAGGCGATGGCTAAGGAGGTGCAGCAGGGCGCGAACGTGATCCAGAACGATCCGTGGTACGACGACATAAAGTATTTCCTCGACCTATGGTTGCCCGATAACTGGCAGGGATGGAATCTGGAAGACCGCAAGAAGTGGCTCCGAGACGAGACAGGCATCCAGCCGGAGGGCTCAGTGTTGCGGTCGGAGGTGTGTTTCGGCGAGATCTTCGAGGAGGTGCTACACATAGCCCGCAACCA